>CAYLPL010000001.1:0-35822 GCA_964385545.1 uncultured Clostridia bacterium
GCGCCGACGAACTGATCGGCACCCACATCTACCTGGATATCGCCAGTGTCGGAGCGACGATCAACATAATGCTCGCGGCCGTTTTGGCCCGGGGCCCAACGGTTTTGGAAAACTGCGCCAAAGAACCCCACATTGTTGACGTTGCCAGCTTTTTGAACGCCATGGGAGCGCGGGTCATCGGTGCCGGAACCGACACCAGAAAGATACATGGTGTGCAGGAGTTGAGCCCGGCGCGCCACGCTATCATTCCCGACGAAATAGAAGCCGCCACGTATGCCATAGCCGCGGCGGCCACGCGGGGTGACGTGACACTCACCAACGTCGTACCCAAGCATCTCGACTCGGTCTCCGCGAAGCTGCGGGAGGCCGGGATTATCGTCGAAGAGAACGGGGATTGGGTTCGGATCGTGGCCCCTGAGCGCCCCAAGGCCATAACGGTCAAGACACTTCCTTATCCCGGGTTCCCCACCGACGCCATGCCACCCATGATGGCTCTCCTCACCCTGGCCAGTGGTACCAGCGTCATAAGCGAAGGAGTCTACGAGTCGCGTTTCAAGCACGTCGACGAACTGCAGCGGATGGGAACGAACATACGCGTGGAGGGACGCTCGGCCGTCATCGAGGGCGTAAAGGAGTTGCACGGTGCTCCGGTGCAGGCGACCAACCTGCGCGCCGGGGCCAGCCTCGTGGTGGCGGGGCTTGCGGCCCAGGGCGAGACCCAGGTGTCCGGGGTCGAGCACGTCGAGCGGGGCTATGAGTACCTGCGGGAGAAGCTTCGTTCGCTCGGTGCCGACATCGAGCACAGCTACTCCGAGTCGGACGATGCTGACGAGGACGAGCCCTGCGTCGTCAACCTGGGACGAGATTGAAACCGACAGAATCCAGGCCCTTAACACCATCTTAAATTCCTCGCGCTATCTTGAGTGTGCGGTCGCGAAAGTACCAAAACATATCCCCGCGCGATCGGAGGAGGATTAGTCTTGGAAGGGCATAACGGGAACTACCGCCCGCAGCAAAGAAGCCAGATATCCTACTTCTTCATCGCCCTTATCGGGGCGGTGATTGGTGCGCTGCTGATCGTGGCCCTCATCCCGCAGATGGTTCCATACATGCAATCCGTGGGCGTGATATCCGACGCCGAAGGGCCCGAGGTTTCACCCGCGAGGGACACCGATGAGGAGACCGACACCGCTTCCTACACTCCCGAGGTAGTCACTTCTGAATTCGAAGAGGTAGTCAAGTCCGTCGTGCGCGATTCGGGTCCGGCCGTGGTGTCGGTAATCAACTCCCGCGAGTATCGCGATGTCTGGGGCCGCACCTTCAACAGGCCCGGTGAAGGCAGCGGCGTGATCATAGATGACAGCGGTTACGTCATCACCAACTATCACGTTGTCGAAGATGCCCGGGAGATAGAGGTGGAAACTGGCGACGGCCGGGAGTTGAACGCCGAGATCGTCGGCGAAGATCCACCTACGGACCTGGCCGTCCTCAAGGTGGATGCCGAGGACCTGCATGCTTTAGATTTCGCCGACTCCGACAATATCGATGTGGGACAGCTCGCCATAGCCATCGGTAATCCCCTCGGTCGCAAATTCGCACGTTCCGTAACCGTCGGGGTGGTCTCGGGCGTCCGCGCCACCATGTACGGGCAGGCGGCGCAGCAAAGGGTCTTTCAACTGCTGCAGACGGATGCCAGCATCAATGCCGGCAACAGCGGCGGTGCCCTGCTGGACTCCAACGGTAGAATCATAGGGATTAACACGCTGAAATTCTCCAGCGCGGATGTCGAGGGAATGGGTTTCGCCATTCCCGCCAATACCGTCTCCCGCATAGCGGATCAGTTAATAGAAAATGGCCGAGTAATCCGCGCTTGGATGGGAGTTACCGTCGCGGAGATCTCGGAGGTTGAGCAGCGAGAGGATGGGTTGCCCGATTCGGGGGTTTACATCCAGCAGGTATCCCCTGGCAGTCCTGCCGCCGCGGCCGGCCTGCGCGAGGGCGACGTTGTCCGCCGTATTGACGACGCCGACGTGAACCAGGTGGTGGATATGCTCACTTACCTCGAGGAACAATGCCGACCCTCCCAGGTGGTCCGGGTCGAGGTCATCCGTGACGGCGAAGAAGTGGTGACCGATGTGAAACTCGTAGAAATGCCACGATGATGCGACACAGTGTACTATTGGTGGGCCGGCTTCGCCGGCCCTTTTTTCGGGACGCGGTGCAAGAGTATCGACGGCGCATATCCGGATACGCCCGGATCGATTTGGTCGAGGTTCCCGTCTCCGGTGTCACGCGCGACGAAGGCCAGGATCCTCGGGTGATCGAAGCGGAAGGACGCGCGTTACTGTCCGCCGCGGCATCGCTGAACCGGGGTTATTGGATCGCCCTGGACGAAAGCGGGAAGATGGCGACGTCCAAAGGGCTAGCCGCCTTCGTGGAGAAGAGGGGGGTCGGGGGAGATTCGCACCTGGTCTGGTTCGTCGGCGGCCCCCTGGGGCTATCCGATGAGGTGAAGGAGCGTTGCCCGCTGCAGCTCGCCCTTTCGCGGATGACCTTCCCTCACGAAATGGTGCCCGTAATACTGCTTGAGCAAATCTATCGGGTGCACACTATATTGCGTGGCGAACCGTATCACCATTGATGAGTGGAGGGAGATGTAGGCCTTGCATAAACTCCTGGAAGGCAAGAAGGGCCTCGTCCTGGGGGTGGCCAACGCCAACAGCATCGCCTGGGCCGTGGCACAGAAGGCGGCCGAGGCGGGAGCGGAACTTGCCATAACGTGTCAAAATGAACGATTCGAGCGCAAGGTGCGGACATTGGTCGAAGATTCCCACATGGAGGCGCATCTATACCGCTGTGACGCGACGGAACCCGAGGATCTGCGCCGGCTTTTCCAATCCCTCGATTCGGATTTTTGTTCCCTCGATTTTGCGCTTCACGCCTGGGCTTTCGCGCCACCGGCGGCACTGAAGGGGGATTTCGTAGATACTACCTGGGACGATTTTGCCACCGCGCACCGCGTTAGCACTCATTCCCTGGTGGAAATCTCCCGGGGTCTTCGGGATCGCATGAATTACGACGGCAGCATACTCGCGCTCACGTATCTGGGTGCGGAACGCGTAGCGCCCGGTTACAACGTCATGGGAGTGGCGAAGGCGGCGCTGGAGGCTTCCGTACGCTACCTGGCCAGCGACCTCGGCTCATCGGGTATCCGCGTCAACGCCATTTCCCCGGGTCCGATAAGTACCCTTTCTGCCCGCGGGGTTCCCGGTTTCACAGAAATGCTCAAAAAGCATCGCGAGATCGCCCCCCTCGGCCGCAACGTTGAAGCGGACGAGGTTGGCAATGCGGCCGTGTTCTTGTTTTCCGATCTGTCCACGGCGATAACGGGACAGGTGTTGTACGTGGACGCAGGTTATAGCATTATGGGAGTCTAGGCGTCACGCTCGGAGGAGGAAATCTCTGTGACCGTTGGTATGGTGCTGTCCTTTTTGGGTGGTCTCGGGATGCTGCTTTTCGGCATCCGCTTAATGAGTGACGGGTTGCAGGCGGCCGCGGGAGAGCGTCTCAGGGCACTATTGGGAAAACTGACCAACAATCCGATAATGGGGGTCCTGACGGGTACCATTATCACGGCGGTCATACAATCCTCTAGTGCTACGACCGTTATGGTGGTGGGGCTGGTCAACGCTGGCCTTCTATCCCTGCCGCAAGCGATCGGCGTAATAATGGGCGCGAACATAGGTACATCCATCACCGCGCAGCTCATAGCGTTCAACCTCGGCGATTTCAGCCTTCCCGCCATAGGCATTGGGGCAATGATGTACCTCTTCATAAAGCGGCGGGGAATTCGTAATATGGGACAATCGTTGCTGGGTTTCGGAATACTGTTTTTGGGCCTGACCATCATGAGCGATACCGTAATACCCCTTCGGGAGCTTCCCGCCTTTCAGCGGGTCATAGTAAGCATGGAGGGACACAACCTCTACGGCATTTTGGCCGGCGCCGGGATGACCGTGGCCCTTCAGTCCTCCTCCGGAACCATCGGTATACTGCAGGGACTGGCGAATCAGGGTGTCGTGAGCCTCAGCACAGCTTTGCCAGTGTTGATCGGTGATAACATCGGTACCACTGTCACCGCGATAATAGCCAGTGCGGGCACCTCGATCACGGCGCGTCGGGCGGCGATAAGTCACACGCTTTTCAACCTGGTAGGAGCCATACTCTTCATTTTCTCCCTTCCGTATTTCGCCGCCATCGTGCAATCGTTATCCTCCGAACCCATGCGACAGTTGGCCCACGCCCATACGCTTTTCAACGTCAGCAACGCCCTGATTCAGTTGCCGTTCATCATGGTGCTGGCCAAGGTGGTACGATATCTCGTTCCCGGTGAGGTTACCGAGATCCGTCACGGCCCCGTATACATCTCCTCCAGTCTCCTGAGTGCACCGGAAGTGGCGCTACAACAGGTCCGCCGCGAGCTTCATCGCATGGCTGACATCGCGAAGGAAATCCTCGAGGATGCCATGGGTGCTTTCGCAAAGAATGACCTTCGCCTGGTGGAAGTAGCCCTCGAAAAGGAGCAGGTGGTAAATGAGCTGGAGAAGGAAATCACGAAGTATCTGGTGCAGCTTTCCCGTTCCAGCCTGAATAGTGCCCAATCCGTGGAGATGAACGCCTTGCTCAACTTCGTCAACGACATCGAGCGAGTCGGAGATCACGCGGAGAACATCGCCGAGCTGGCCGAGGAGAAGATGGAACACGGTCTTCCCTTCTCCGATCAGGCAGACAGCGATGTCGAGGAAATATACACTGCCGTGGCCGAGGCCCTCGATGGGGCGATGGAATTGCTGGCGGAACCGGAGAACGAAGCGCTGGCGAGGGCCACCGTCGAGGCGGAGGATCGTATCGACGACCTAGAGGCCCTGCTCCGCGCCCGTCACATTGACCGTTTGAACCGGGGCATGTGCTATCCCGAATCGGGCGTCGTCTTCTTGGATTTGCTGTCCAATCTCGAGCGGATAGGAGACCACGCTTCCAGTATCGCCTACATCACCTTGGACCAGTTATCCCTGCGCGAGTGAGGGTGGATCGTGCCCCTCGCTTTCTTCTCACCTACCCTTGAGAAAGGGATTGGTGATGCGTTCTTGGCCTACGGTCGTTTTGGGGCCGTGACCGGGATAGAGTACGGTCTCGTCGGGTAGAGTGAGTATCTCTTTTTCGATGGTGGCAAAAAGCGCCTCCGTGTCGCCGCCGGGTAGATCGGTTCGTCCAACGGCATTGGCGAATATTGTGTCTCCAGTGAAAGCGAGCCGCTCACCCTTTAGTATTATGCCCCCGGGGCTGTGTCCGGGTGCGGAAGCGACTCGCAGCTGCAGGTTTCCGCATTCGACGGCAGAACCTGCTTTCAGTAGACGATCGGGTTCGGGTAATTTTGCGTCGGGTCCCAACAGCGCCGCGAGGTTGGCCGAGGGATCGTGGTAGAGGTCGAGGTCATCGCTTCCCAAAAGAAGCGGGGCATCGGTCTCCTCCACCAGGAATCCGGCCCCGCCGAAATGGTCCCAGTGAGCGTGCGTGAGTACGATACCGGTCACCGTCCAGTCGGCTATCAGCCGTTGTAGGGACGCTTCCGGGGCTCCCGGGTCTATTATCAGTGCTTGGCGAGTATCCCGATCACCGAAGAGATAACAGTTGGTCTCCAGCGGTCCGAGGGTGATGGATTGCACTATCATTTCCTCCATGCCATCTCCTTTCGAGCGCGCGTCGGTTACAATTAAGAATACAATGGGACAAGCACGGTAACAAATGTAGCGCATAGGGGAGGCCGGAAGATGTACGATTTGAGGGTTAGCGTGGCGGAAGTTCGAGGGTTTTGCGATCTGCCCATGAAGGTGGGGGACTACTTCGAGGTCTCCGGTGGGAGGATATACTTACCACCGTCCGGCTACATTTGCATGTGGGCTCTGGCAGCGCTCTTGCCGATGTTGCCCGCGAAGCAAAGGGAGATCAAGGAAGAGAACGACTGGATCCCCACCACGGAACACATGAGTTGCCCGGACCCCAACGGTATGGTCATATACCGCAGCGAGCGTCTACCTGGTGTAGCACCCCTACGTTTGGACCCCACAAGCGAGCCGCTGCACGCGGCACAAGGATCGACGACGCCCACCCTTCCACCCCGGAGGATGCTCGTCAGGGGTGAAGATTGTGATGCGTGTGGAGAATGCGTTCGGAAGTGCGCCGAGATCCACGAGGTATCGCGCATTTTCCCCCGTTCACCCGGTGAGGCCCCCGGGATTTGTCGTCAGTGCGGGAACGCTCCCTGCGTTCGCGCCTGCCCCCGGGGTGCTCTTGTACGCGACCCCGACACCGGAGCGGTCTTGCTTAGGGAGGATCTTTGCTCGAGCTGTTCCGCCTGTGCAGATGCCTGCCCCTTTGGAGCGATAGGTTGGCACCCGCGTACAGGTCTGCCGGTCATATGTGATCTTTGCGGCGGCGAGCCCGCATGCGTGTCCGCATGTCCCAACGAGGCTATACGCTTCGGGCGGGCTTTTGAGACGCGGTGAGGGTAGCATTCGTGAGTAAGTGAGACCTCCGGGCAGATATATTTCGCATAACGTACTTATTCACTCCCAACCCCAAGGGTCCCCGATTACTCTCACAGACCTCGCCTCTTCAGCTTTGGTCTGCCCCCTTATTCGGGCTATAATTTATGTATCAGGTTATTAGGAGGCGTAGATTATGCTTCTGAGAAGACCTAATGGGCAATTAGGAGCGGGAAACAATACGGTGATCTTCGTGGTAGTCGCGGCTTTGGTTCTAGGAGGCTTGGGCTACGTGGTGTTCATGGGTGCTGGACACAGCGAGGCTCAAGATAAGGACGAGGCCAACGCTTTGATGCTCAACGAAGCCACCTCCGAGTGGGCCGACGACACTGACTCGGATTTATCCGAGGTGACCATGGACGATCTGGTTCCCGAGTACATCGACGAAGAACCCGAAGATCCCTACGATGAGGGCAGAAGCTACGAGCCCAATGACGCCGGAGTCTGGACACCCCTCGGATCCCCGGGAGAATGAGGATCGCAACGCGGCCATAGCCTAGAGTACACCGGATATGAAGAACGGGGGAGGGTGTTACTTTGCCCTCCCCTCGTGCGTTTCCGTCCACCCGGGTGTGATCGCGGAAGCTACGTGACGCCGGGAATTCGGGATCCTCGCCGACCTAGCCGGTCGACGATGCGCTCGGCCTACGGGCCATCTTTTCCCGGTGCATGATGTGGTCGGCCGTGTGTACAAGCTCCGGGGCGTTTCGCCCGTGTAGGGGGTATTCGGCGATGCCCATGCTCATTCGGAGAGGAAATTCCACTTTGCCGGTCCAAAACGGCTCCTCTTTCAATCGACGGTTGAGCCGCTGTGCCGCACGTCGCGCTTCCCAACCATTTGCTCCCGGCATCAGTAGGACGAATTCGTCGCCACCGTAACGGGCCAGGTCCTCTCCGCTACGCACGCAGGTGGATAGTGTGTGGGTGAGATGGGACAGATACTGGTCCCCGATGGTATGCCCGAACCTGTCATTGATCTTCTTCAATCCATCCACGTCCATGAAGAGAATGGCAAAACGGCCGCCGTAACGTCGTCGTCTGGCAATTTCTTGTTCCATTCGCACCATGAGATAACGACGGTTGAGCAGGCCCGTGAGGGGGTCCGTCACCGAGGGCTTTTGTGCTGCCTCGCGTAGCCTTTTCTCCATCTCGGCCAGTGCCGCGATTTGCAGGCCCGCCAGTATCACCGTGCCCGCGCGACCCAGGAATAGAACGGAAGGGTTCGTTATAATGGCGCCCGCCCCAAGAGAGTGCAATGCCGCGAGGCCCGCCACACTGAAGGCGGTGGCAACAAGTGCCGCCAGGGCTCCATAGTGCAAAGTCACTCCCACCGCGAAAAGAAGCAGTCCCGGCAGCAGGGGACTCGAAGCGCCCCCGGTGTGGGCTATGAAGGTAAAGGCTATTACGAGGTCCAGGTATTCCATGGGTGTGTGGTATCGCGAGTTCTTGGGCCACCACAATCGAGCCAGGGAGAAAGCGAGGGAGATGACCACGACGAGGGTGACGCGCGCGGTATTTATGCCCAAAGGCTGCGCTTGCAGGGCCATGATGGCCGAGGCCAGGACCACAAAGGCCAGCCGTGTGAAGCCCAGGGTGCGATGGGCGAAAATCCTGCGATATGCCTCGTTCTGGGTGGCCTCCTGCCGCATATCCGGCCTCCTTACCCCAAATCATGGTACGTTGCATTTCTACGTTTGTCGCGTCTCTCCTTCTTTAGCATTCCTCGCCCGCCGTGATAGCATCCGCGACCTCTGGTATAATCGGTTATTGAGATCGCCGGTCTCCGGTGGCCGGGAGAAGGGGTGTCGTGTTGAGCGGATACGATTATTCCATTACCTGCAGTGCTTCCCTCGCTGCGCGCATCGAGGGACTCATCCGGGATTCTTTGACCCGGTATGTACGAAGAGAGGATTTGCCCGGAGAAGTGGCGGATATTCCCTTTACCGTCGAGAAACCGAAAGACCCCACCCACGGGGAGCTCGCCAGCAACGTCGCGCTGTCGATGGCAAAGCCCGCCTCGCGGCCACCCAGACAGCTGGCGCAAGGCCTGGCGGAGCACCTGCGCAGGGCCGTTGAGGATGACGAATACATAGCGGCGGTGGAAGTCGCGGGCCCGGGTTTTATCAATTTTCAAACCACTTCCACCTATTTTGCCGACGTACTCATCGGAATAACGCGCGCGGCGTCGAGTAACGACCTGGTCCGGGTTGAGAGCCCAAGGGACATCCTGGTCGAATTCGTAAGTGCCAACCCGACCGGCCCCATGCTGGTAGTAAATGCCCGCGCCGCCGCCTTGGGCGACGTGTTCTGCCGTCTATTGAACCTCATCGGTCACCGCGCTTCACCCGAATACTACGTAAACGATGCCGGCGGACAGATACGAACCCTCGGTCGCTCTCTCGAAGCCCGGGTAAGACAGGCGATGGGCGAGGACGTGCCCTTCCCCGAAGATGGGTATCCCGGGGAGTACCTCGTGGATTTGGCCCGGGAATACCTGAACGAGGAAGGTACACTCGAGGCATCCGGCGACGACATCCTCTGGGAAGGCTTGGGTAGCTGGGCGGCCTCGCGGATCCTCGCGGAACAGCGACGTTTGCTCGAGCGCTACGGGGTGAGATTCGATCGCTGGTTCCACGAAAGTGAGATTAGGGCGGGTGACAGACCGAAACAAGTACTCGAAACGCTGCGGGAGCGGGGATACTTATACGAAGATGACGGAGCACTCTGGCTAAAATCGACCGCCTCCGGTGACGACAAGGATCGAGTGTTGGTCAAAAGTGACGGTTCCTACACGTATCTCCTTCCCGATCTCGCCTACCACATGGATAAGTTCGACCGGGGTTTCGATAGGTTGATAAACATCTGGGGGCCGGATCACCACGGGTATATAGCACGCATGCGTGCGGGACTGGCGGCCCTGGGTTATCCCGCCGACGATTTTGAAGTCGTGATTTCCCAGTGGGTTCGTCTCATGTCGGGCGGCCGCGAGGTGAGCATGTCCAAGCGGGGCGGGACCTACGTCACCATGGAGGAACTGCTCGACGAAGTGGGTCGGGACGCGGCGCGATTCTTCTTCCTAATGCGTTCGGCAACCTCGCCGTTGGACTTCGATTTGGACCTGGCCAAAGAACAATCAAACGAGAACCCGGTTTACTACGCGCAGTATGCCCACGCCAGGATTGCGGGCATTCTGGCCGGCGCGACCCGTCGAGGGGTACCAGTCCCCTCGGCGGCGACAATAGATCGGCCGTCACTGGCTCCCCTGGGAGAGGCCGAAGAGTTGACCCTAATGCGGCGCCTGGCGGACTTCCCCGGCGAGGTAGTGGCGGCGGCTGAGGCCCTGGAACCGCACCGGCTCGCGGCGTACGTCCTCGAGGTGGCCGCCCTATTCCACTCCTTTTACACGGAATGTAGAGTGCTCGGCGAGGACCCCGAAGTCACGAGGGCGCGGCTACACCTCTGCCGGGCGACGGCGCGCGTCGTCGCCGAGATCTTGGCCATGCTCGGTGTGTCGGCTCCAAACGAGATGTGAAATGGTAGGCAATGGAGTATACCAGACTGCTCGGATGCTTGCACTGCCAATAAACCTTTCGCACTTCCAATTGCGCCAATCTGCGCTGTTATGATCTCCCTGACTGCCCCCAAGGCTGCTTTCTTATCGGGCTGCGGTGCAGTATAGTGTCACTCAAGCACCAAATTGTACCCGATTTGGCCGGGGAGGGATCATATGTATCGCAGTAGATACTCGCAATCAGAAGGTATGTCGCCTTTGCGCATATGTGCGGTGATAGGCTTGCTGGTGGTGCTGGCGGTTCTTGCCGTCATGGCAGCACCGATCCTTCCGGGTTCGAGGACATCCCTCGGTTCGGATTCCCAGCCCGTTGTCGCAGAAGCATCTACCCCCATCCCCCGCGATTCCGCGGACTTTTCGATGCGACCGAGGAACCCGAGCGACCTCTAGGGAATATCTTCGTGGGGAGTACCAAGGTGGAAGACTACCACCCATTCAGCCCACGAAGGAGGTCGGAGTCTGGCGAATCCCCTCGCCGGACGTATAGCCCATGACCGAAGCCAATCAGAAGAGGATTCCCACCGTAGAGGATTATTTCGAGTTCAAGTGTCCCGGTGACCCCCGGGTGTCCCCGGATGGTTCCAGGGTTGTCTATTGCGTTTTGGAGCGAGACCTCGAAGCAGATGAGACGAGGAGCAATTTGTATCTTGCGGACCTGGATGGTTCATCGCCCCGGCGATTGACCACGGCGAAAGCGAAGGATACCGCCCCGCGTTGGTCTCCCGACGGCGAGCGCATCGCCTTCCTTTCCGATCGCGATGGAAAGAACCACGTCTGGGTCATAAATGCCGACGGCGGTGAGGCTGCAAAACTAACCTGCGACGTAAACCCGAGTGGTCCGGCGATTTGGTCGCCGGACGGGAAGCGGCTGGCGTTTACCGCTCGTGCTTTCCTGCCCGAGGAAGATTGGACGACCTACGCCGGTGCTCCCGAAGGTGATCGGGAGCGCGCCCTGGCGCGGGCCAGGGGTGAGGAAGACGCCGATGATATCAAAGTCATAACGAGGGCTCGCTATCGTTTCGACGGCCAGGGTTACTTCGGCGATCGTCGCGAGCACATCCACGTGGTGGATGCAGATCCCGAGTCCGAGGAGAAGACGCGGGCAATCACCTCCGGTAGCTTCGACAACTTCGGTCCGCCGACGTGGTCCCCCGACGGTCGCTGGCTGGTTTTCCCATCGCTTCGCCGCGATGATGCCGATATCCGCGTGGCCATGGATCTTTGGGCCCACGAGTTAGAGACCGGCCGCGAAGTTCATCTCCTGGAAGGCATGGGAGTCATAAACAACCCGGTGTATTCTCCCCGGGGGGATCGTATAGTTTTCGCCGGCCACGATGGCAGAGATGGCCCATCCAGCATCGTGGGCCTTTGGGCCATCAGCCCGGATTTGGACTCCGAGGATCCCCTCGCCGTCGTCGACGCAGTCCACCTCACCGAGAAGTTGGATAGGCCGGTCGGGGTCGGCGGAATAGCATCGGATTTGCGATGCGCACCCACCGGAGCGCCGGTGGTATGGGATAACTCGGGCGAATCGCTGCTCTTCCTCGCCGCCGATGGGGGTGCGGCCTACGTTTACCGGTCACAACTCGACGGCGAAGTGGAGAAGGTGGCCGGTCGGGACGATGCGGTCATTTCTGCCTTCGATTGGGTATCGGGTGTCCTCGTGGTGCAGATGGGCGATGGGAGCAAGCCCGAAGAGGTAATGCTACATGACGCGAGAGGGGATGGCTTTGTCCCTATCAGCCGTGCCAATGAAACCCTGCTCGAGAAGCTGCATATTCAGAAGCTGGAAACCTTCGACTACACGGGGGAAGACGGGCTATCGCTCGAAGGGTTCCTCTTGCGCGCACCGGATGCCCGGGAGGATTCCCCCGCACCCACGGTCCTGCAGGTTCACGGTGGTCCGCACGGTGCCTACGGCCATACCTTCTCCTTTTTGAGTCAGTTGATGGCGACCAATGGATTCAACGTGGTCATGACCAATCCGCGGGGTAGCGGAACCTATGGCACTGAGTTCGCCACCGCGGTGGTAGAGGACTGGGGCGGCGCCGATATGGGTGATATCCTCGCGGGACTGGACGTGGTATCGGGAATGGGAATCGTCGACGAGGAGCGCATCGGTGTCGGTGGTTGGAGCTACGGGGGTTTCATGAGTTCGTGGTTGCTCGGGCGAAGTGATAGGTTCGCCGCCGGCGTGGTCGGTGCCCCGGTGGCCGAGAGGTTCGCCTTTTATGGAACCAGCGACATAGGCCTGACCTTTGGGGAGCATCAATGCGGAGCCAAGCCCTGGGAAGGAGCCGATGCCCTCCTCGAGCGTTCCCCGATAATCAATGCGGATCAAATCACGGCACCGGTGTTGTTGCTACACGGGGAGGCCGACCTGCGCTGTCCCGTGGCGCAAAGTGAACAACTCTTCGCTGCCCTCAAGAGACTGGAACGCGAGGTAGCCATGGTGGTTTACCCCGGAGAAAGCCACGGGGTGCGAGGACCGGTTCACGTCCGAGATCGCTACCTGCGGACGCTCAAGTGGTACCAACACTACTTGGTCTGACCGGAGCGTTCTCGGCGCAGGATGTGACGTGTTATACAAGAGTTCGGAACCAGGAGGGTGCCGTCGCGAGTATCGAGGTGCGTGTGGGTCCATCCGATGCACACTACGGTGCCCTCGGTTTCCATATCCTCGAGGATGAAGATGCCGTCGCCGCGGGTGAGGTGGGCCTTTAGCATTTGCGAGGCCAGCAGGTTCTCCGCCAGGTCCCTACCACCCAGGCCGAAGGCTATGACGGCCGCCGCCGGGATGGCCCCCAGGAGCACGGAAAAGCCCAACGATGTCGCCGATCCCCCGAGCCCCAAATGCTCGACTGAGATCAGGATCGCGAGTCCGATCACCGCGAGACGAACCAACCCGCCGATCAAACCTGCAAGCGGCATCCTAACCGTTTTCGCCGCGCTTTCGGCCAAAGATCCCAAGAAGCTCGCAAGCTTTGTGCCCACCGCCAGTACCGCCACGGTTATGGCGAGGGTGGGGATCGTGGCTATGGCCCGTTGCGTTATCTCCATTGCGCCTCTCACCCGAAGAATGTCCAGCGCAACTATCGACGCCGTCAGTAGTACCGCCCAATAGGCCAGGGCTCCAAGGATGCGGGAAGGGCGCTCCCCTTCGGCGCCCGCGCGCAGTTCGCGCGCGAGGACATCGGTTCCGAGTAGCCGGGCTAAGATGGCGACGAGTTTCCTTAGGATGAGGGCCATCGCCCAGCCGACAATCAGAACCGAAGCCGCGGCGCTTGCCGAGGCAACGTCAAACAGTCCGGGCTGAAATAGGCGGGCGAGTGATTGGGCGATCGTCGACAGCACTTTTGATACCCCCTCCATATGCTTCCCTACGGAGTATCTTATTCCTTAAGCCAGCGAATCAAGCCCTCGATCATTACGATTGCGATACCCATGAATTTTTCCACTCGGCGCTCCACGGTTTCGACGATATCCTCGACTCGGCGTTCCATTCTCCGGTAACTCAGGAGGATTCCCTGGATGGTACGCTGCCCACGCTCCATGGCTCGCTCCATGCGCATCTCGGCCACGTTGGTCCCGTTGGATATGGATCCCATCAAGGATTCCATTCTCCCGACGCCGTAACCGACGAAGCGGCGACGACCGCCGGCCTCCCGCAGCTGGCGCAGGGCGCGCAGCGGGTTGGCGACCTCGACCTCATCCGGCACGCGCACCTGCCAAAGCAGTGTCACCGAAAGCATTCGCAGTATCGTCGTGATCAGAAAGAGGATCTGCAGCCCAACCAAGTTGCCGCCCCAGGGTAAGGAGATGGCAATCCCGTCCAGGTGGCCGGCGAGGAGTCCACCGATCCCGGGTGCCGCGGCTTCCGCCAATCCAACCAAAGCGGCGAAGACTCCGAAGTATACCGCCGCCACTTCAGGAGGAGCCATCTTGATCAGTAGCGTCGACGTCACCAGGCCGATGGATGCCCAGGCCAGGGGCGTCAAGGTGTTGACCAGCCAAAGGATCCGATAGCTTTCGGGCGAGGTAAAGATCCAAAGCAGGGGAGTCAGGGCGGCCAGAATACAGCCGGCCAAAAGCACCGGCTTGTTGCCGCGCAGATCCGACATTGGACCCCAAAACCTCATGCCGAGTATGTTCCATATCCCCGCCGCCACTCCGAGGAGGGCTATCGTGGAAAAGGGTACGGCCAGATCTCGAATCATGTAGACGTCGAAAAAGGGTGCCGCAAGGCGTACGGAGAATCCCCAGCAGATCATAAACACCAAGACGCGGCGGAAGTTGGCGTCCGCCAAAGGTAGCCGTAAGTCTGCGAGAAAACTCCCCGGGCGAGGTGGGGGAGGATCGGATTCCCCGATGCGGCGCAAAACGAACCAACACAGCAGGCCAAAGACCAGGGCAAGCGCGTATATCGTGACGTAGGCGAAGGGCAAATCCGTCTCGATTTCGGCCTTCCAATAATCCAGGAATCGTCCCACGGCCAATCCCGAAATCATGGCCACCGCTCCCGCCACGACGTTGCGCCGCGCGAAGAATCTCCCCCTGATGTGACGGGGTACCACCCGCGCTATCCAGGCGAGCCACGATACGTTGGTGAAGGAGGCGAAGGCGCTGGCTATGGCTATGCCCAAAAGGAGGTACATTGCGGCGTGGTTCGTGGGGAGTCCGACCAAAGGAATGGCGGCGATGAAGAACCACGAGACGCGGTGCGCCATCAGTGATACGAGGCACAGGGTCCGGGCTGAACCAGACCGCACCAAAAAGTAACTGCCCACAAGCTGCAGTACGTTGGCCAGGGAGGGAAGGGCGGCAATCACGCCGATCATGGCGTCGGTGGCCCCCAGCGCCAGGGCGAATCCCGTGAGGTATACCCCGGTAGTCACCGTCGTCATCATAGAGCCCAGTGCGCCTTCGATCACGAAGTTTTTGAGGTCCTTTTCCGTCGAAGGCGACGGCGTCGATAGCGGTGACAGGGGACGACCCTCCAGTCCGATGAGTTCCATTCGCTCCCTGCGTGCCTGCAGGGAGCGAATGGCTGATTTCGTCTTCAGTCCCATCGCGGGTGCATGCTCGAGCCTGGCGAGTGTACAGTGCCGTCATCTGCAGATAAAGACCGCGTTTACATAATTGCCGCGAAATGCGTGCCGGTTCGATCCCGGTGCCATAATCCGCGGGTGCTTATCTCGAGCGGGGGTCTTCACCCCCCGTGACAACGTTGACTAGCCCTGCCGCCAGGAATAGAATGAGCGTGGGCACCAAGTCGGGTAGCCCCCGGCAACCGGGCCCATTTTCTTTAGAAGACTTCATCTTCGGCCCGGTGCCTCCTCCATTGCGTTCCTTAGAATATCAATTCCTCTCCAGAGGTGACAGGAGGCCGTTTTAATGGGGAAGTTCATATTTGTTACCGGAGGTGTGCTCTCGGGCCTGGGCAAAGGCATAACCGCGGCTTCATTGGGCCGGCTCCTAAAGAGCCGCGGGTTGAAAGTGGCGATAATGAAGCTGGATCCTTACATCAACGTGGATCCCGGCACCATGAGTCCTTTGCAGCATGGTGAGGTTTTCGTCACCGAAGACGGAGCCGAGACTGACCTGGATTTAGGTCATTACGAGAGATTCATAGACGAGAACCTCAGCCAGGATCACAATGTGACCACCGGCGGCGTATATTCGAGCGTCATCGAGCGGGAGCGGCGAGGTGAATTCCTGGGTGCCACCGTCCAGGTGATACCCCACATAACCGACGAGATCAAAGCCCGGATAGAGAAGGTGGCTGCCTTTCCCGACACGGACGTGGTGATAGCCGAGATCGGGGGTACGGTCGGCGACATCGAGAGCCAGCCCTTCCTGGAGGCAATACGCCAGATGAAGGTGGACGCGGGACGGCGCGGAGTTTTGTACGTTCACGTGACCCTGGTACCCTACATAGAGGCCGCCGGCGAATTGAAGACGAAGCCCACCCAGCATTCGGTGTCCTCTCTTCGAGGTATCGGAATAGCCCCGGACGTCATCGTCTGCCGCTCGGTACGCTCCCTCGACCAGGATGTCATATCCAAGCTCGCCCTATTTTGCGACGTGCGCAAAGAGGCGGTCATCGCCAATTCGGACACCGCCACTATCTACGAGGTCCCCCTGATGCTGGAGGATCAGGGATTGGGTGATTTGGTCATGGACCACTTCGGTTTCGAGCCCGCCGCCAAGGATCTGTCGGACTGGCGCGCCATGGTGGACGGCTTTAAGCATCCCGATGGAGATGTCAGGGTGGCCATCGTGGGCAAATATGTCCATCTGCACGATGCCTACATGTCGGTCGTTGAAGCCCTGGTTCACGCGGGAATCCACCACGGAGTCAACGTAAAGATCGACTGGGTGGATTCCGAGACCCTGGAATCTAGGGATCCGGAGATCGTCGAGTCCCGCCTGAGGGAGAGCTTCGGTGATGTCGCAGGAATTGTGGTGCCAGGAGGATTCGGGTATCGCGGCATAGAGGGTAAGATCGAGGCCATTAGGTATGCCCGCGAGAACCGGGTGCCCTTCCTGGGACTTTGCCTGGGTTTGCAATGCTCCGTGATAGAGTTCGCGCGCAATGTGGTCGGTTTGGAGCGGGCCAACAGCACGGAATTCGATCATGATGCCCCTCATCCCGTCATAGATTTGATGCCGGAGCAAAAGGACCTGGACCGCCTCGGCGGGACCATGAGGCTCGGTACGTACCCCTGCGAGCTGGCTCCCGACAGCCTCGCGGCCCGGGCATACGGGCAATCCATGGTGCAAGAGAGACATCGCCATCGTTACGAAATCAACAACGAGTATCGCGACGCTTTGGCGCGTGCGGGACTGCGGGCCACCGGGGTATGGCCGGAGGCCGATCTGGTGGAAATCATGGAGATCGAGGATCATCCCTGGTTTTTGGGCGTCCAATTCCATCCCGAGTTTAAGTCCCGACCCAATCGCGTACATCCCCTCTTCAGAGATTTCCTCGGTTCTGCCTTGCGCGAAGCCAAAATGTAAGTTCCTCCAATGGACTACCGAGGTGCCCGGGCTACGATATCCGGGCACCTCGCGTGCACTTATTTGCTCACCTCCGAAATGCGTTGCTTCCCCAGCTGGCACCCACTAAACCGGCGGAGGAATCCCATGTCCCCGGCGCGCAATACAAAGGGTTCTTGACGGGCAAAAATGCAACTGATAACATAACAGGTTTTATTGACCGCTCATGCGCAAAATGCTAAACTTGAAAAGGTAATTTAATGCCTGCGCACTTGAGGGGTGGATATATTGAACAGAGACCATCGACCCATCAGTCTGTCCCAGATTCGTCATCATCTCGAGGAGTACCTCGGGAAATCGGTCACCGTTAAGGCAAACCGGGGAAGAAGACGTATCGTCGAAAGACAGGGTACGCTGGAGAAGACCTATCCCGATGTCTTCTTGGTCCGCCTCGGAGCCTCTCAGCACAACCGCAGCATATCATTTACCTATGCCGACGTATTGACTTCCGACGTCGAAGTATTGATCTGTGGCGAGGGAGAGCCGCAGAAGTTGGAGATCAGCGCCGGTTCCTGACGCTGGAATTCTTTATCGTGGGTTTGGGGGGACGAGGTTGCTCGTCTCCCCTCGATCTTTTTACGGCATCCCTTCGCCACCCCCATCTTCTCGCGGGACAGACTAGGATGTATCATGGTTCCGTGGGCCATGGGATCAAATCGCGAAGGGGGTGTCGCCGGTGGCTTGGGGAGAAGGCGGGGTACAGCGCGTGCGTGCCTACGCAAAGGTAAACTTGGGCCTGGATGTCCTCGGGTCTCGCGGCGACGGTTACCACCGGATAGATTCCATCTTTCAGTGCATCGATTTACACGACGACATCATGTTTTGTGACGAACCCCGCATCCCCGCCGGGAGAATCCTCCTGACGGTCGATCACCCCGATGTCCCCACCGGAGAAGACAATCTGATCTTGCGCGCCGCGCGGTCGTTCGAGGGTGTACCGGGCATGAGGATCATGTTGCGCAAGCGCATCCCCGTGGGCGGGGGTCTCGGCGGTGGCAGCTCCGATGCCGCGGCCACATTGAGCGTCATGGAGGACATCGCACCCCCTGCGGGCAAGGAGGAGATAGCGCGCCGGGCCCTGGAACTCGGGGCCGACGTACCCTTTTTCCTGTCGGGCGGTACGGCCCGCATCAGCGGCATAGGTGAGCGCATTTTCCCCTTGCCCGATCCGGCCCCCCATTGGGTTCTCATCCTCTCTCCTCCGATCTCGTGTGATACGGCTCTAGTCTATCGGGCCTACGATTCCCTGGGACCGCCCCCCGATAAGGCGAGATCTATCCCGGGTGTATCGAAAGCTTTGGCCGAGGGTGGTCTCGAAGGTATGCTCGGCGAGGGGACTAATGATTTGCAGCGGGCCGCGTACGCAGTTTATCCGGCCCTTCGGGATTTTGCCGAATCGATGGCGGGCCGACTGGGTAGACCGATGGTCCTGTCCGGTACGGGATCGTCGTTCTTTGCCGTTTATCGTCATTACGACAGGGTCCTTTGGGATTGGTCGCGGTTGCGCTGGGATTTGGCGGCGCGAGGGGCCAGGGCGATCCTCGCGCGTTTTCGCTTTGGAGCCGGATGGGAAGTTGTCACCCGGGAAGGTGATCGTCGATGAAGGATAGGGATATACGAGCGGTAATCCTCGCCGGTTCCCAAAATGATGGGGCCCTCTCGGAAGAATCCCCGGAGCGATACGAGGCATTGGTCCCCCTATGGGGACGCCCCATGGTGGATTACGTAATGGGCGCAGTAATCGAGGCCCGCCATATCGAGGGAGTCGTCTTGGTGGGATTCGAAGAGTTTTCGGATCAGTTGGACCTCGGGGAAGTCTCCCTGGTGCGAGCCGGGGAGACCTTCGTAGACAGCATAGCGCGAGGGGTTGCCGCTACCGGCGATTGCGACTATCTTTTTTTCATAACCGCCGACGTACCACTGGTCACCGGACGAATCCTGGATAATTTCATCGAGAAGTCGTTGGAACTAGGCGGAGACTTTTTCGCCCCGGTGGTTACGAGGGAGGTCAGTGAGGCTCGTTACCCCGGGATAGAGCGAACCTACGCCCGCCTGCGCGATGCCGAGCTGACCCTGGGTAATTGTTTCCTGGGGACCCGTGAGTGCATTAAGACCCTCTTGCCCGAGTTCGATCGGCTCTACTCCATGCGCAAGAGCGTGGTGCGCATGGCCTGGACCATAGGACCACTGTTTCTGTTGCGGTTGGCCCTGGGTAGAGCGACTATCGGCGACGCCGAACGGGTGTTCGGTCGTATAGCAGGTGCCCACGGACGCGCGGTGTTGAGTTCCGATCCCGAGATTGCTCTGGATGTCGATAAGCCCTCCCACCTGCACGCCCTCGCCAGAATGCGCCCCGATTGATCTCCTCATTGCAATTTACCGAGGTTTCCGAATATTCTAGAGTCGTAAGCGCAGAAATGTTCGGAGGGGTTGCGGTGAACTCGAGGATGTCCCGAAGCGAGCGCGTCGCATTTATGACCGCCAGGCTCGTCGCAAATCCGTCCCGACTCTTCGGGCTCGGGGATTTCGCACGGGAGCTGGGAGTTGCTCGTTCCACCGTGTCCGAAGACCTGTCGCTCATAAAGGGTGCCCTGGATGGCGGCGCGGGGCGTATCCAAACCCTACCAGGTGCCGCCGGAGGCGTCCTGTACATACCCAGCCCCTCGGCGGAACATCTCGAGATGATCCGAAACCGCCTGGTTGAAGAGCTGGAGAAAGCGGGGCGCATGCTACCCGGCGGATTCCTTTACATGACGGACTTGATCTTTTCACCCAGGTGGGCGGAGGCTTTCGGGACCTTTTTTGCCAGTTACTTCGAACCGCTCGATCCCGACGCGGTGGTAACCATCGAAACCAAGGGGATACCGTTGGCATTGATGACCGCCAGGGTCCTGGCGAAACCCCCGGTTATCATCCGTCGCAACAGCCGCGTGACCGAGGGTAGTTCCGTCAGCATCAATTATGTCTCTGGTTCCTCCCAAAGGATCCAAACCATGTCCCTGCCGCGTCGCGCGCTCACCCCCGGAAGTCAGGTGGTGGTGGTCGACGACTTTCTTCGTGGCGGCGGTACGGTTAGCGGAGCCCGCGATTTGCTCGCGGAATTCGAAGTCGAGGTGCTCGGTACCGGCGTGATTGCCGCGACGGCCCAACCGCAGGAGAAACTCCTCGAAAGCTTCATCTCCCTCGTGGTCATACACAATTCAGATTCCCGTAACCTGCGCGTAGAATCCTCGGCTCCCGATCTCCCCGGAAACTGAGAGCAGGATTTCCCGGTACCATATGGAAATAATTGGTAACAGGCCGGGAGGGGAGGATGCCTCTTGGAAATCACCGAAGTACGTCTTCGCCGGGTCGAGAGTGGTCGCGGCACCCGGGCGGTCGCATCCGTCACCTTCGATGACTCCTTCGTCATCCACGAGATAAAGTTGGTGGAGGGTAAGGAGGGCCGCAGGTACGTGGCCATGCCCAGCCGGCGTCTTGCGGGCGGCGATCACCTGGATATTGCTCATCCAGTCAACACGCCTACGCGCGAGTACATACAGCGGGAATTGTCGCGGGTATACGAGGAGGCCGTCGCCGAGGGACGTCGCGAGTATCGCACCTTCTCGCGGTGAATGCGCTCTGATTGCGAGCCGATGTTTTTGCCACCGGTCGTGCCTCGAGGGCGTCGGGATGATATCTTATATTGGCGGGGGCACCCGAGGTCGAATTCGACCCGGGTTCCCCGCATACATAAGATGCAGAAGGGTGGTTCGCTCCAATGGAAGATGTTCGGGGGTTAATCCTGGCCGCGGGGCAGGGAACACGCATGAAATCCGATCTCCTCAAAGTCCTTCATCCCGTCATGGGAGTCCCGATGATTTCCCTGGTCGTCGAAGCGCTGAAAGAAGCGGAGATATTCCATCCGGCGGTCGTCATCGGGTACCAGGGCGATCGGGTGCGCGAGACTCTCGGCAGCTCGGCCGACTACGCCGTGCAGTCGGAACAAAAGGGTACCGGTCACGCGGTGGTCCAGGCCACCCATTTGCTCGAAGGATATCGCGATGTTCTAATACTATACGGCGACGTACCCCTGGTTACCGGGAATCTCTTGGCCAACATCGTGCGGCGCCATAGATCCAGCGGGGCCGCCGCTACCCTGCTGACGGCTATGGTGGAGGACCCCACCGGCCTGGGACGGGTGATTCGTGACGAGAAGGGAGACCTGGTTTCCATCGTCGAGGAGGCGGATGCGTCCCATGCTGAATCCGCCATCCGCGAGATAAACACCGCCATCGCGTGTTTCCGGGTGGAGCACCTTTTACGTTGTCTTCCGCACCTGAGGGCGGACAACGTCCAGGGCGAGTATTATCTTCCCGACGTTTTCCCCATGCTTCTCGAGCAGAATCTCGCCGTGGAGACGGTCACCGCTCCGGATGCCCGGTCCGTGATGGGAGTCAATACCCGCGCGGGGTTGGCGGCGGCGAACTCCATCCTGCGTCGGCGCATTCTCGAAGATATAATGGAGTCGGGAGTCACCGTGGTCGATCCCGAGAGTACCTGGATCGAGTTCGGGGTGAGGGTGGGACGCGACACCGTCATCATGCCCCAAACCCTCATACGAGGTGAATCCGTCGTTGGTTCCGGTTGCGAAATCGGGCCGGGTACCCACCTGATCAACAGCGTCGTGGGTGACGAAAGCCGCGTTTGGCACTCGGTGCTCGAGGATTCTACACTCGGAACAAATGTTAGCGTCGGGCCTTACGCCCACCTGCGTCCGGGCAATGATATCGCCGACGAAGTCAGGATAGGAAATTTCGCGGAAATCAAGAATTCGAGCCTCGGCCGGGGGACGAAAGTGTCGCATCACTCCTACATCGGGGATACCGAGGTAGGGGAGAAAGTGAACATCGGAGCCGGGGTCATAACCGTAAACTACGACGGGTGGCAAAAACACCTGACCATCATTGACGATGGTGCTTTCGTCGGCTGTAACAGCAATCTGTTGGCTCCGGTGACCGTGGGTGAAGGAGCCTTCATTGCGGCCGGTTCTACCGTAGACTGCGACGTTCCCCCCGGGGCTTTGGGTGTAGGCAGATCGCGAATGGCAATCAAAGATGGTTGGGCAAACGAGCGCAGAGAGAGACAACGACGAAGTAGACCTTTCGAGGAGGATAACCGGGATGTCGAATGAGCGATGTGGCGACGGTAGCTACGGTAAGTTGAAGCTTTTGGCGGGCAATGCCAATCCCGATCTGGGGCGTGCCATCGCCGATTACGTGGGTACTCCGCTTTGTCCCATGATCGTGGAGAGTTTCAGCGATGGCGAGACCAAGGTTATGGTGGATGACAACGTTCGGGGCACCGACGCCTTTATCTTGCAGCCGACCAGTCCGCCGGTCAACGAAACCCTGATGGAACTGCTCATCATAATCGACGCCCTAAAACGCGCATCGGCACGGCGGATAACCGCCGTCATTCCCTACTACGGATACGGTCGCCAGGATCGCAAGACCCGGGGCCGCGAGCCGATCACATCGAAGCTGGTGGCCAACCTGCTCACCACCGCCGGGGCAGACCGGGTTCTGACCATCGACCTGCACGCCGGGCAGATCCAGGGCTTTTTCGATATCCCACTGGATCATTTGTCGGGTACTCCGATCCTAAGCGATCACTTCAAGTCCCTGGATTACGAGGATCTAATAGTGGTTTCCCCCGATGCCGGGGGAGTCGCCCGGGCGCGGGACATGGCCCAACGACTCGGGGGAGTGAAGATTGCCATAGTCGACAAACAGCGTCCTTCACCGAACGTGTCCTTCGTCATGAATATAATCGGTGATGTCCGGGGTAAGGTTGCATTGATGGTCGACGAAATGATCGATACCGCGGGAACCATCTGCCGGGCCGCCGAAGCGCTAATGGAAGCGGGTGCCCGGGAAGTCCGGGCGGCGGCGACGCATCCCGTGCTCAGCGGTCCCGCGATCCAGCGACTCTCCGAGGCACCGATATCGGAACTGGTGGTCACCGATACCATACCGACCGAGGCTGAAGTATTGCCGGTGATGAAAGTGCTGTCCGTCGCCCCGCTTTTGGGCGAGACGATCCTGCGGATTCACACGGATCGTTCCGTGAGTGCTCTATTCCAAAGAGAGGCACCCCCGACGGCCCGCTGATGGCCCGATTTGACAGGCTTCGTTGCTGAGGTTACCATAGGCTTCGGACTATACTCTAAGGAGGCAGGTTGTAAAATGGCCGAGTCAACACTTAAAGCCAGCGTGCGCGAACCGGGCAGTCCCCGGCAGCTGCGCCGTGAAGGGTACATTCCGATGGTGCTATACGGCCGTGACGTACCCAACCTGCACCTCAAGGTGGATAAACCGAGCCTGACGGCTTTTATGGCGGCAGGCGGCCATCGTGGTCTTCTCGATCTGGAGATCGAAGGGGCGGATGTGCCCGGGGACAAAGAGCGCAAAGTAATGATTCGCGAAATTCAGCGCGAACCCCTGGGACACGGCGTTCTTCACATGGATCTGTACCAGGTGGATATGAGCGAGAAGATTACGACCGAAGCCTGGGTGCGGATTCACGGCGAGGACGTTATCGATTTGGGTGAAGGTATTTTGCAGATGGGTCTTCGTACCCTTTCGGTCGAGTGTCTGCCGAGCGACATTCCCGAGTACATCGACGTCGATGTGAGTAAACTGGAGATCGGGGATACGATAACTGTCGGAGAACTCACACCTCCGGCCGGCGTCGAGTTCATGAACGATCCGGACGAAGTCGTAGCCGGAATCGTCGTCGCCACCGAAGAGCCCGAAGAAGAGGAAGAGGAACTCGAAGAAGAACTCCTCGATCTCGAAGAGGGCGAAGAGCTCGAAGACGAAGAAGAGGAAGAAGACGAAGAAGAGGACGCTTGATCGGAGGAATCCCGTTGCCGATCCGACTTCTGATCGGCCTGGGCAATCCCGGCGAGCGCTATCGCCAAACCCGGCACAATGCCGGGTTTGTGGTTCTCGAGCGCCTAGACGAGTTCCGCCGTACCCGCTGGAGATCTGGTTGCGGCGGGCGCTGGTCCGAGGCCGAGATACGAGGATGCCCGGTTTTGCTCTTCGAACCTCAAAGCTATATGAATCTCAGCGGGGAACCCGTGGCCCGTATGCTGGGGCGCGGGTATACGCCCGGTGAGATTCTAGTCATCTGCGATGACATGGATCTGCCGCTCGGGCGCGTGCGCTTGAGGCCCGGCGGCGGATCCGGTGGACACCGCGGACTGGCTTCGATCGCCCGGGAACTCGGGACCAACGAGTTCCCCCGGCTTCGCGTCGGTATCGGCAGACCGGGCGAGAATGTCGACGCCAGGGATTACGTACTTCAGTCCTTTGGGGCGGAGGAGCGAGATCTGGCGGATCTGACGCTAGACTTGGCGGTCCGTGCGGTGATTTGCGCCGTCGCATCGGGCATCGAAGAGGCCATGAACGCGTTCAACGGAGTTACCGTCCGGCCCGAAGGAGCGGAAGATGAGTGACTGGCGAATCCTTCGCCGCAGATTCCCACGGGAGATGAGACGTGTCAGCGAGAGGTAGAAGACCCCGCAACAGCCCGCCCGTACCCCCGGGGGATCTCCTCGGGGAATGGGCCCACATGCCCGAATTCAGGGATTTGCAGGACGGTCTAAAGCCCGGCGATCGTTCACTGATGGTGCATGGCCTCGTGTCCTCCGCCGCGGTGGCTCTGACGGCCGCCCTGTGGCGTGAGAAGGGTGGCAATATCCTCCTTTTGGCACCGGACGGCAGCGAGGCCAACCGTATGGCGGAAGACGCCTCGGCCTGGTTGGGTGAGGATAACGTGGAATTACTTCTGCCCATGGAGTTCATGCCGGAACCCGAGGCCGTTGGGACCCGGGACATCGCCGCAACGCGCTTGCGCGTCCTGGGAAGACTCCTGAGGGATGATCCGTTTCTCCTCGTGGCCTCGGTGGCGGCATGCGAACGCCATCTCCCCCCGAAGGATTTTTTCGGGGATCTAGTCTTCGAGATTCGGCGCGGTGCGCGATTGGAGCCCGAGGAACTGGTCCGGAGACTCGAGGAACTGGATTATTGGCGGGATAGTTCCGTGGCATCCTTTGGCACCTACGCGGTGCGGGGAGGAATCGTAGACTTTTTCGGTCCCGGCGAGGAACATCCCGTCCGGGTCGAGTTCTTCGGTGACGTGGTGGACGGTATACGACATTTCGATCCGGACACCCAGAGGTCGGTGGAGAATGTCGACCGGGCGGTGGTCTTGCCCGCGGCGGAGAGTTTTCCTCCCGACGATGAACGCGCGTTCGAGGATGCGATCTGGGCTTTGGAGAAGGATTTGAATGCGGCGGTAGAGGATTTGAAAAGACGCGGTCGTGCCCGTTCGGGCGCGAGACTACAGGAGAGAATTCGCCGACAGATCAGGGTGCTCGGCGAGAGACTGTTCATACCGAATTTTGATCCCTTCCTACCATACTTCTTCGACGATATGGAGACGATCTTCGATTACCTGCCCCCGGGTTCTCCCGTCGTGGCATGGAATCCGATGGAGCTCGGCCGTGTCGTGCGCGGCCAATCGCAGAAGCTGCGGGAACGTCGGGAACGCCTCGTGGGGGACGGTACCATCCTGCCGCACCAGATGGATACCATCATGGATCCGTCGGAGGTCGACATCCCACCGCACGGTAGGCCGCGCGTCTATCTTTCCAACATATTGGGCCGCGTGGAGGGAGAGAGTCCCTCGGAGGTCATACGCATCGGCACCCGCAGCCCGGAGCCGTTTTACGGGCAGTGGGACATGTTTCGCGAAGAACTGCGACGCTGGCGGTCCCAAAGGCGCGAGGTCGTGGTCATGGCGCCCGACGAAGATCGCGCGCGTGCCACACGAGAGATGCTGGGGGAAGTGAGCCCGCGCGTCGAGGTGTCTTCCCTCGCCCGCGGTTTCGAACTCCCCGCCCGCGACCTCATCGTGATAGCCGAGGCGGAGATTCGCGGCAGGGCCACCGCGCGCCCCCGTTTCCGCGTGGCCCGAGGAAAGCACCGTGCCGTCGAGAGTTACGAAGACCTACGTCCCGGCGATTACGTGGTACACCGCCATCACGGAATAGGCGAGTACCTAGGCATAAGTCGTCGCGAGGTGGGAGGAGTGGAGAGGGATTATCTCACACTCCGCTACGCCGAAGGTGACCGGCTCTACGTGCCCGCTGATTCGGTAGATCTAATCCACAAGTATTCCTCCGGCGACGGGGAAGAACCCCGGATTTATCGGTTGGGCGGTTCGGAATGGGCCCGGGTGAAGGAACGGGTGCGAAATTCCGTCCGGGACCTGACCCAGCAACTATTGGAGCTGTATTCGGTACGCGAGGAGACGGAAGGCTTCGCTTTTCCGCCGGATACTCCTTGGCAGGCGGAGTTCGAGGCAGCCTTCCCCTACGAGGATACGCCGGATCAAATGGAAGTGTCGCGGGATATCAAGCGGGCCATGGAAACCTCCGAGCCGATGGATTATCTGCTGTGCGGAGATGTCGGATACGGGAAGACGGAAGTCGCCTTCCGCGCCGCATTCAAGGCCATGGCCGCCTCCAAGCAGGTGGTCTTTTTGGTTCCCACGACCGTCCTGGCGCAACAGCACTACAATAGCGCCCTTGAGCGCTTTGCGGGTTGGCCGATGAAGATCTCCGTGTTGAGTCGTTTCCGCACTCCCCGGCAGCAGGAAGAGACCATAGCGGGATTACGCCGCGGCGAGGTCGACATGGTCATCGGGACCCACCGCCTGCTCGGCAACGATGTCGCCTTCCGTGATCTGGGGCTCATCATCGTCGACGAAGAACACCGCTTCGGCGTGGGGCATAAGGAGAAGTTGAAGGAACTCAGGACCAGTGTCGACGTGCTCACGCTCTCGGCTACACCGATACCGAGGACTTTGCACATGGCCCTTTCTGGTATCCGGGACATCGGGATGATAGAGACGCCTCCCGAGGATCGACTGCCGGTGGTCACCTACGTGATGGAACACGATTCTCGCCTGGTGGCCGACGCTATCCACCGCGAAATGGAACGTGGAGGGCGTATCTTTTACGTCCACAATCGGGTGAGGAGCATGGATGTCGCGGTGCGTCGCGTGGAACGAATGGCACCCTCGGCACGCATAGGGGTAGCCCACGGCCAGATGCCCGAGAGCAACCTGGAGAATACCATGGACTCTTTCACCGAGGGAGACCTGGATGTCCTGGTTTGCACCACCATAATAGAATCGGGGCTCGACATCCCCGCCGCCAATACCCTGATCGTTGAGGACGCCGATAGATTGGGATTGGCCCAGCTTTATCAGTTGCGGGGGCGCGTTGGTCGCTCGGACAGGCTGGCGTATGCCTATCTCACCTACAGATCCGGAGAGGTACTCACGGGACCGGCGGCGGAACGATTGCACGCGCTTCGGGAGTTTACGGAATTGGGATCCGGGTTCCGTCTGGCCAAGCGCGCGCTTGAAATACGGGGGGCGGGGAACGTCCTCGGGGCGGAGTAACATGGCTTCGTGCTCGCGGTGGGCTTCGAACTGTATACCCGTGTTCTCCTCGAGGCGGCCGCTGAGTTCAGGGGACAGGGGATGCGTCCGCAGCTATAGCCCGTTTTGGAAATTCCGGTCGATGCCTATGTTGCCGAGGTCTACGTGTCCGAGAGCGCCCAACGGGTATCGCTCTACCGCCGACTCGGCAATTTGGATTCCACCGGGCAATTGCGCGACCTCCTCGACGAGATGTTGGACCGTTTCGGCGATCCTCCGGCGCCGGTGATCAACCTCGTGGATTTGGCCCGCCTGGGTATCTTGGCCGCTGACCGGGGGGTGACCAGGATCAGCGTGGATGGGAGACGCCTGGTCTTGGAGATGGTGGTTCGGGAGGATGAACCGGATTGGCCTCGATTGGCAGGGGAGCATTCACTGCGGGCAGCGACGAGGGATTTCGCTGGCGGCAGGCGGGTGACCCTGCGTCCGGCACGCTCCGGGGACAAGCCGCCGGGGCTGGGGAAGATACGCGATCTGGTGGCGGAGATCCCGCCTCTTAGGAAAGATGTTTGAACGAACTTTTGAACTACTGTTATGGTAGCATATAGCAAAGGTCGTCCCACCGGGCGATCAGATCCGTCGAAAGGAGATTCCACCATGAAAAGGGCTACGGGGATCGTTCGGAAGATCGACGAGCTCGGACGCGTGGTAATACCGATGGAGATACGCCGCACCCTCAGGATTGGGAACGGGGAACCCCTCGAAATCTTTACCGATGGGGAGGGAAACGTCGTTCTCAGGAAATTTTCCGCAGTATCCAACCTGGACAATCTCGCCAAAAATGTCGCCGACGCCATCTCTCAAACCACCAATCGGGTTGTCTTGATCACCGACCGCGATGCCGTGGTGGCGGCCGCCGGTCCCGAGGAGGAGATGGTGGGGCGCGGAGTTGGATCTGCCGTACGGCGCTGCATTGCGAGCGGTGAATTGGTGGTGTCCACCTTCCTCGCCTCGAGGGACGATGCTACACCGCTTGAGGATTGGGCCGGAAAAACGTATCCGGAGTTTTACGTTTTACCGATCGACGGCGATGGCGTGCAGGGCACGGTCATCGTGGCTCGCCGCGAAGATGAAGCGGTACTCGATGATGAGGATCTGTGCGCGGCGCGAACCGGCGCTACCATACTCGCCGGGATGATCCGGGCGTAAGTTGTGCGGGCGGGCCCGATGGGAGCCGCGAGAGTGGTTCAATGGTGCGGGTGCAAAGAACAGGGTGGGATATGCGCAGGGACAGTTTTCTCAGGGGTGCCTTCATCCTCATGGTCGGGAGCCTGATAAGTCGGGTTCTCGGAGCCGTCTATCGCTTCGTGTTGCCCTGGTTGATGGGTGGTGGCGACGCCGGCGCTTACGGCATGGCTCTATTCGGTCTACCCTACTCCATTTATTCCATCGCCCTTGTCTTGTCTACCATGGGAATCCCTCTGGCGGTTTCAAAACTGGTTTCCGAGGCCGAGGCCCGGGGATCCTTGGAAGAGGCGCGGCGTGTCTTCAGGATCTCCGTCTTCTTACTCATGGGATTGGGCGCTTTCTTCTCTTTAATCCTTTTTGCCGTAAGCCCCTACTTTTCTCGAGAAGTGTGGCAAAATCCCGATGCCTACTACAGCATGATAGCCCTATCTCCGGCGGTGTTCTTCGTGGCCCTGATGTCGGCATTCCGGGGTTGGTTTCAGGGTTTGCAGTCCATGACCCCGCATGCCACCTCGCAGGTGGTGGAACAGGTGGTGCGGGTGGTGACCATGTTCACCCTCGTCTCGGTACTGGTCCCCTACGGATTGAAATACGCCGCGGCGGGAGCCACCTTCGGTGCCACTACCGGAGCGCTCTTTGGCACGATGTACTTGATTTGGGTGTACTACAGGGATCGCGCATCCCGGCCCTCGGAAGTAGATGCCGGGGGTGATTCGGGCCCAGAAAGTGAATCTTTGGATACGGTGCGGTTGGTGAAGCGCCTTTTGACCTTCGCGATACCCATATCGATCAGCGGCTTGATCCTGCCGCTTATGCGAGTGGTGGACGCGGCCGTCGTTCCCACTCGTCTCATACAGAGCGGCTACAATGCGGTGGCCGCCACGACGGCCTACGGTTACCTGGAATCTTACAGCATGCCCTTTATAAACGTGCCGGCCATATTCTCCACGGCGGTGGCCATCAGCCTGGTGCCGTCGATATCGGCGTCCATGACCAGATCCGATCTCCCGGCTGTACGGGAGAAAACCTTCGCAGGTTTGCGCATCGCGGCGCTGGTAGGGATGCCTTCGGCGGTGGGGCTTTGGGTCCTCGCGGACGAGATCCCGACTTTCTTTTGGCAGTCGCCCGAAGCGGGTCCGGTTTTGGCCTCGATATCCCTTGTCGGCCTGCTCTTGACCGTCCAGCAGGTTTCCTCTGCGGCGCTGCAGGGGATGGGACTGCCCGCCCTGCCGATGTACAATCTGTTCGCCGGTGCCATGGTGAAACTGGGTTTGACCTGGGTGTTGACGGCCATGCCGACCCTGGGAGTACGGGGAGCGGGTTGGGCGACGGTCGTGGGATTCGCCGTGGCGGTGAGTCTCAATCTGTATTCGGTCGGGGGTAATACGGGACGGTTCAGTGTCGTCGGATTGTTCTGGCAGTCGGCCGCGGCCGCGATACTCATGGGACTGGCCGTGACCTTCGCCCTGGATCCGTTGACCGGAAGGCTTGGTTTGGGTGGAGCCGTGGTCGGCGGTGTGGCACTGGGGGTTTTGGTATACGGCGTGGCCATCCTGCTCTTCGGCGGCATCAGATCCGGCGATTTACAAATGATTCCCCGCGTCGGCGATCGCCTGGCGGAGCTGCTCAGGAAATGCCACTTGCTCAGGCGATAATTCCCCGATTAAGAGAGGTTATGATTTGATGAGAGAACTGACTGTTTTGGGAATAGATCTCGCTGGGGAAGATTCCACCTTGGCTTGGTCGTCTCGGCCCCATGGCAAAGTACAGTTTCCTCCGGGCGAGACGGGGGAGGTGGCGCGGGACGAGCTGCGTCGGCTGGGGATCGAGTTCGTAGAGGTCACCTCCGGCGATGCTCCCGACACCTACTGCTCGCCGGGATGTCCCCTCCCCCTCGACTGTACCGCGGTTCGCCTGCGTGACGAGATCGGGAAGGAAAGGGGACGGCTGCGAATCCTTCAGGGCAATCCCCTGTCCTGGGCTGTGGAGGCAGTGGTCCAGGATGACCTTCCCGCGGGGGATGCTGGAAGTCGCGTTTTGGGTCCGACGGATGTCGCGATTTCCTTCCCCCACGCCGGGGGCACCTGGGTTGAGGGCCTTTGGGGGATGGAAGAACCCGGGACGGTACTGGATGAACTGGGATCATTCCTGCTCGTCGATCCCATTTGGGTGAGCGTACCGGATGGGACGATGGAGGAGATACCTCGCGATAAACTGCATTCTTCCTATCGCGCGGGCGATTTTCGGCTCCTCTACATTCCCCCCTCCCACGATGGGATCGTCTGGGGGAATGCGGTGGACCGTTCTTGTCGCCGGATGGCGGAACTTATGGATGTGATATACCGCCTCCGGGCTCCCGGCGGGTGTCCGTGGGATAGATCCCATACGCACGAGAGCCTCAAGCCCTATCTACTGGAGGAATGCCACGAGCTCTTGGCTGCCATCGACTCGGGGAACCCGGAGAGCGTTCGAGACGAGTTGGGTGACGTGCTCCTCCAGGTGGCCCTGCACTCCGTCATCGGCGACGAGATGGGCGACTTCGATCTGGCGGGGGTGGCGGCCGTAGTGAGGGAGAAGATGGTTCACCGCCATCCCCACGTCTTCGCGGATGCCCGTGCGGATTCTGCCGTGGATGTGGAGGCCAGCTGGGAGCGCATCAAGATGGGCGACGGGGGAGATGACAGGACGTTGTTGGACGGGGTTCCGACTTCCCTTCCGGCCCTGCTCCAGGCGGAGAAGGTTCAAAGTGTCGCATCCCGCGTGGGATTCGACTGGGATCACATCGACGGAGCCGTGGCCAAGCTGAATGAGGAGGTGGAGGAGTTTACCCGGGCCGTAGATAGCGAGGTCGGAGTGGCCGAGGAATTCGGCGACGTGCTTTTCTCCCTCGTAAACGTGGCCCGTTTCTTGCGCCTTTCGCCGGAGGTGGAGCTTCTAAAGACCGTGGCCAAGTTTCGCCGTCGTCTGGGTGCCGTGCAGCGACAGGCGAAAAGAGAAGGGCGCGACCTCGGAGAGATGAGCCTCGAGGAGATGGACGAGCTTTGGGAGCTTCAAAAGGAGTGTGAATAGCCATATAGCCCGTTTTAGCAGGAGATATGGGAGTGCTCGGCGAATGGGGCCGGTGGACTAGCGACGATTTGCGGGAAATTCTTGGGCATCTGCATCTTAGCAGGTGTCTCTCCCAAACGACCCGCCGAAGGATTGACAGGCGGCGAATCTCATTCGGAGGTGGCGGAAAGAATGCACAAATCTGATTTGGTGGATGCCGTAGCGGCGGAGACCGGGATGACGAAGAAGGATGTCGACAAGGTCATAGGCACGACCCTCGACACTATAGTGAATACCCTGTGCAATAATGAGAAGGTTTCCCTGGTGGGATTCGGTACTTTCGAGGTTCGTAAGCGGAGCGCTCGCAAGGGCCGGAACCCCGCTACGGGTGAAGAAATGCAGATCCCGGCGGGCTACGTCCCCGGTTTCCGGGTTAGCAAATCCGTTCGCGAGAAAGTTAACGAAGAACTGGCGTAGGGTAGTGTCATTGGGGAAAGAGACATGCATCGGGGTGTCGAGTCTTCGGCGCCCCGATGTTCCTTTTTACCCCGGAGTCGGACCCAGCGAGGAGGTTGTGAGTTGAGGATCGACAAGTTCTTGAAGCTTTCGCGGATCATAAAAAGAAGAACCGTGGCCCGGGCGGCGTGCCAAAGCGGCCGAGTCAAGGTGAACGATCACGTGGCCAAGCCCGGGCGCGAAGTCGAAGTCGGCGACCGCGTGGAGATAGAGTTTGGTAACCGGATCTTGGAGATCGAAGTGGTAGAGATTGCCACTCACGTGCCGGCTGCGAAGGCTCCCGAGTTGTACAGGGTGATTCGTGAAGAGTATCGCGAGGATGAAGCATAGGTGAGGGTCGTCGCTGCGAGATCGCGATCCGTCGTGTGCAACTAATCGAAAAAGGGTATGAGCGCCGTAACGCCCTCGGCTATGCCGAGGCTAATCAGGCCCGCGAGAATGATCGCCAGGGCGAGGGACATGGCGGATTTGACGAAGTCCAAATCGAGCAGTACGGCCGTGACGGCCCCGACCCAGGGGCCCGTACCCGGGATCGGCAAGGCGACGGAGACGAGTATGCCGATATAACCGTACTTCTCTATCAAGGGGCGATTGCGTTGCGTGAGGCGCAAAAGAAATTGTCTCGCGCCCGGAAAATAGCGCCCGCTGGCGAGCAAAAGCGAGCGCAGGACTATGAGTGATGGCAGGACGGTCGCGGCACTGCTCCCCGCGGCGATACCAAGCGCCACGAAAGGGCTTAGACCGTAAACTACCGCGACGGGAACTCCGATGCGAACATCCCAAATCGACGCCATTATGATTTCAGGAAGATTCTCAAGCGGCACGGATCCACTCCTCCAGCAATCTATACTCCTCACGAATTATAGCACAACCGATGGTGTGACGGCGTGAGCATCTACCATTACAAAAATGTAAATCGGGATGCGTTGCCGTATCGATCCGCCATTGTCTCCACTACCCTGGTGCCTGGCGCGAGGCGGGCGATGATGGTTCGTGTGTCCTTCATGGCCTGGCTGATGTGGGGAGGAGATTCGATCTCGAGCCAGAATAGAGAAGATTACCCACATATGTAGTTTATTTGTCCACAGATTGTAGATAAACTGTGGATAGTGTTGAGAGAGGGTTGACGACGACCCGTTGAAGATGGAGATTAGGGGTCTGGAAAAACTCAGCTTCCGCGAGCGGCAGGTCGTGGCGCTCAAGGAGACGGGACACGGGAACGAAGAGGTGGCCTCGAGACTTGGAATAGGTGCGAGCACCGTGGCGACACTATTGAGTCGTGCCCGTGGCAAGGGTTATCAGGTGGTACTCGTAATCGAGGGTGATCCCCTGGATATCTTTGGTGAGGCCGCAGGCGAGGAAGAGGTAGAGTAACGGTGGTCAAGAAGAAGGCGGGTAAGAATAGAATATCTAACTTTAAATTCTATCTCGGACGCCTGCTTCGAGGCGCGCTCCTTCTAATCTCCGTGGTGCTCTTTTTGTATTTCGTCGGGGTCATGGTCGGGGATTATCGAGAGATAGTGGAGTTGGACGCCCAGATCGAGGAAGTCGAGGAAGAGATAAGACGGGAAGAGCGGGTGCACGAAGAACTGGAACGTCGGATCGAACTGCTGGAGGACGAGGACTATATCGAAGTGATGGCTCGCAAATACCTGCGCCTGATCAAGCCCGGTGACGTCCCCTTGAACTGGACCTCCACCGATATTCGTTGACTCCCTCCCCCTATCACAGTATACTTGCCGAAGGACTTCCTGCCCTTATCCGGGTGGTTTCGGGGGGTGGCTCTGTGCCTCTGAACAGCTATCGCAAACCGCTGGCTCCGGTCAATCCCGCCAAGACACTCGTGGTGGGGTTTTTGATCGTGATCTTGATCGGTACCGCTTTACTGTCACTTCCCGCAGCCACCGCCGGATCCCAGAGTGCCTCGCCGACCACAGCCCTATTCACCGCCACCTCGGCGGTGTGCGTCACCGGGCTCATAGTTGAAGACACGGCGACTTATTGGTCAGTATTCGGGCAGGTGGTCATTTTGCTTTTGTTGGAAATCGGGGGTTTGGGGATAATGACCATGTCCACCGGCGTTGCCCTGGTGCTGGGGCGCCGGGTGACGCTCCGAAGCCGCCTGATGATACGTGAGGCCATGGGTGAACTTTCACTTCAGGGAATGGTACGCCTGGTTCGTTACGTGCTCGCGATAGCCTTGAGTTTCCAGGCCGTGGGTTTCATCACCCTAACTGCCAGGTTATCGGCCGACTATCCCCTGGGGCGTGCGGCCTTCTTGGGGTTGTTTCACTCGGTATCGGCTTTCAACAACGCGGGTTTCGATCTCTTCAGTACCAGCCTGGAGGGTTTTGTATCGGATCCATATGTAAACGGGATCATCATGATATTGATCGTTAGCGGTGGTCTCGGTTTCACCGTCATAGCCGAACTATTTCGCCGTCAGGTTAGGGGATACCGGGGACCATTGTCCCTGCACGCCCGGGTGGTCTTGATGACTTCGGGTGTCTTGTTGGCGGCCGGTACCATCTTCTTTTTCTTTTCGGAGGCGGGTAATCCGGAAACCATGGGGGAGTTGGGACCCCTTGGGCGAGTACTTTCGGCCATGTTCACCGCGGTGACTCCTCGCACGGCCGGCTTCAACACGCTTCCTACCGGTAGCCTGCGGTCGGCGTCGCTGTTTTTCTTGATACTTCTTATGTTCATCGGCGGATCGCCCGGCTCTACCGCGGGAGGCGTGAAGACTACGACGGTGTTTTCGATGGTCGCCCGCATCTGGGGAACGATCCGGGGTAGCGAGGATGTCCAGGTCCTTGGCCGCCGACTCCCGAAGCAAATCCTTCACCACTCCCTGGCGATCGTGGTGCTGTCGGCGGCGCTGGTATTCTTCGGGACCCTGGGGCTGTTAGTGTTCGAGGGCTTTACCATATCGGACAGTCTGTTCGAGGTCACTTCCGCTTTTGGAACCGTCGGGCTTTCCACCGGGGTTACCCCCGATCTGGGATTATTCGGGAGGCTGCTAATAACGGGGATGATGTTTGCGGGTCGCGTTGGCCCTCTAACCCTGACCCTAGCGCTGGGGCGTAACCCCAGCAAGGGAAATCTTTTCCGTTATCCGGAGGAAGAGGTAATGATAGGATAGATCGGGTAGAGTCGAATCTGTGGAGGTGTACTGATGCCGACCACCAAGGAATTCGTGGTCATCGGGATGGGCCGTTTTGGAGCCAGCTTGGCGAGCACGTTATATGCCATGGGTTACAGCGTAATGGGCATCG
>CAYLPL010000002.1:0-29520 GCA_964385545.1 uncultured Clostridia bacterium
AGGCGGAAGCTACACACGTGCCCGACAGGATGGCTACGCCGTTGCCCGCAAAGGCCCCCATCACCAAAGCGGGGCCGATCACCCCACCGCTGCCCCCGCTTCCGACGGTGGCCGCCGTGGCCAGGATCTTTCCCAGCAACAAAGTGAATCCCCTGAAGCCGAGAGAGGGAGATATCGCGTAGGAGGTGATCGCCCTGGGTACACCCCAACCGAGGATCTCCGGCCCGACGAGTAATGCAATTAGCCCGGTCACCGAGGCACCGACCACGATGGCTGTCGAACTTGACACGCGATGTCGCGCAATTCGGTGGATGATCTTCAGCATTCGTGTCAAAAGAAAACCCCCGCCGCCAGCTATGAGCGCAGCCACAATCGCCGCGAACAGGGATGTTGTGGTCGGATCGGCGAAAACCCGGGAAACCGTGCTGGTTTCCCCGCCTATCCAACCGTAGAACACTGCCCCTGAGATCGCGCCCAGTATGGACGGGACCATTTCACCGTACTCCACATGATTCCGGTGAAGAATTTCTATGGTCAGGAGACCCGAAGCCAGAGGGGCTCCGGTTATCGCGCCGAGGAGCCCCGCGGCACCCACGATGCGCAACGTCCGCTCGTCGCGATCATCTACTTTTCCCAATAGTTCCAATATCGGGTGGAAAACCACATGCAAACCGGCTCCGACGTGCAGAGCTGGGCCAGCGAGTCCTCCGCTCCCTCCGCTGCCGACGACGAGGATCGTCGCTCCGATCTTCCCCAATATCGAGGCCGGATTCGATGAGAGGCTTCTCGTCTTCAGTGAGGCTATGTAGATGTCGCTTCCCGTGCCTGCTACCGAAGGCTGCCGTCGTATTATGGCGGCGGCCATGAGGGCCCCGACTATCGGCGCGGCGTAGAATCCGATGGTGGGTGTCAAAAGCGCGGAGAGAGAGCTCACTCCCGACACCATAATCGTTGCACCAATAGCGGCCAGTGGACCGGTCAGAAGTGCCATGATGATCCAGCGTACGATTCTGTTCAACACGTTACCCTCCATGCACCGGGGTGTAAGACACCCAACAATTCCACCCCATCCATGTTGACCCCACCATCTAAGTGTATACGGGCGGGTTCTTTCGGCAAGGGAATGACCGATGCATATCGAAGAAGGATCAACCGATGAGTAGTTAGCAAAAACGGAGGTGTGACGTTTTGCAGGGAGATCTATTGATACGAGGAGGAAGGGTCGTAACCGGTGAAGGTTCACATCTAATAGATTTGGTTATTGCCGGTGAACGAATCTCGGCCTGGAGCGCGCCCGGAGAAATCGCCGAGGGCGAAGTAAGAAAGGTCATGGACGTATCGGGTATGCATGTCTTGCCGGGAATAGTGGATCCGCACGTCCACTTTAATGAGCCCGGAAAAGACGAGAGGGAAGACTTCGCTACCGGAAGTGCGGCGGCTGCCGCCGGTGGGGTGACAACCGTCGTGGAGATGCCCAACTCCATTCCCCCGTGCAATTCCGCTGAAATATTGAAGCGAAGGGTGGAGCTGGCGAACGAAAAAATGATGGTGGATTTCGCCTTCTACGGGGCGGCCGGTCGGGATAATCTGGAAGACATCGCGGATCTCGCCGAGGGCGGCGTCATAGGATACAAGACGTTTCTGACCGAGCCTTCCGCAGAACGGGCCGCGGAGTTCAAGGGATTGAGTGCCGTCGGACCCGCCCAGATTTGGGACGTTTTCCGCGCCGTATCTCACACTGGTTTGGTGTCCGCTGTCCACGCCGAGAGCGGGAGAATGCTGCGAAAATTCCAACAAGAACTGCAGGATGACGGACGCACTGATTTCATGGCTTTCGCCGAAAGTCGACCGGAGATCGTTGAGCTCGAGGCCACGTTGAGCGTCCTGGAACTAGCTCGTGCTACGGGATGCCGGGTGCAGATTTGCCACGTGAGTAGCCCGAGGGCGGTGGAACTCGCCTCCATGTACCGGGAAGAAGGAGTACCCGTTACGGTCGAGACCTGTCCTCACTATCTTACCTTCGACGAAGAGAGTTTGCGTGAACTCGGACCCCACGCCAAGATCGCTCCTCCGTTGCGCACCGCCGCGCACGTACAGGGAATGTGGGATCTCCTCCTCAGTGGGGATATCGACGTATTGGGTTCCGATCACGCTCCGTACCTAGCCTCGGAGAAGGAAGCGGGCATGGAAGACATATTCCGGGCAGCCTCGGGCGTAGCGGGCATCGAGTTGCTGCTACCCCTAATGCTGACCCACGTTTGCCAAGGCCGGCTCGGCCTAGAAGATTTGTCCCTGCTGATGGCGGAGAATCCCGCGCGCATCTTCGGGCTTTACCCGAAAAAGGGAAGTCTGGCACCCGGTTGCGATGCCGACCTGGTCGTCGTGGATATGGATGCCGAGTGGGAAGTCGATTCGCAAAGATTACTTACCAAGGGGAGGGCGGCCGCGCGCCTGTTCGACGGGATGCAACTTAGGGGGAAACCAGTAGCCACCATCGTCCGGGGTCGTCCCGTCATGGAAGAGGGCGAGATAGTGGGAACCGGAGATTGGGGCCAGTACCAAAGGCCCGACACGGTTTGAGTTTTGCGCTGTGTCAGCCGCGGGTAATATGACGTCTGAGTATGACCATGACCAACACCGGGATCCCTATGAGAAGGGAGACAGCTCCAACGAGGGCGATTTCGGAATCGAGCCAGGAGAAGGGAGGCGGCCCCTGTAGCACCCACCGGGCGAAGCTACCCGAGAGACGGAATGCCAGCAGGAAGACGATGGGCACCGAGAAAATCCCCAGCACTGCTCCGAAGACTGCCGCAATCTTAGTTTCGGGACTGCGGTTGACGAACTGGGCGAGGTCGGTGATGGGGCGCATCGCCAAAAGACCGAGTCCGGTGAGCACACCGACCAGTAATATGGATACTATTACGCGCTGGAGATTTTCCAATCGTTGCCGTCCTCCTCATTTCGAGCCGTCGCGCCGCTGAAGCGAGATTCCGTGGCGCTTCTACGCAAAGATGCCGCCCTTGAAACTGTGGGAGGTTGCGAAGCCCGCTCGTCGCAGTATGGGTGTGGCGGTCAGGCTTCGTATACCTGATTTGCAATATACCACGATGGGTACGCTGCTCTCCAGTTCAGGGTAGGCGGTGTGGTCTAGTGACCGCGATTGCACCTCTCCGAGAGGAATCAGATACCCCGGGTATACTGGAGACATCGGGTTTTTCTCGTGATCGGGTTTCGATGAGATTGATCCGGTTATCTTCCATAACGGGCAACGCTCTGGACAGAGAACTTTTCGATGTCGAGCGGGAACCATATCTCTCGGCCCGGATCGCCAATTCCGGTACCCGAGGATTTGGAGTTGTACGCGAGGCCAAGGCCGCGAGGTCCGAACGGGCCATTAGGCAATTGTGTTAATTCGAGTAATCGACGTGGTCCCCTCCGGTCTCGAACACCGACGCGTTGGCGTGGATGCCCACATTTTGGTGTTGTCCTCCCGCCCTGTCAAGGCAATGATCCCAGAGTTTGAATGGGGGTAGTTCTAGTGAGCATAGAGAGAATCGCCGGGCACGAGAGACTGGCACAGATAATCGCAGAACTCGGAATTGGTTCGGGGCCTATTTGGATCAAGGTGAATTGGACATCACCACATCGCGGAATGTATACGACACCCGAGGTCCTGGAATCTCTCCTCTCTGTTTTGCCTCGTCCGGTAATCATTGCAGAAGGACATAGCGTGGGGAGGCTTTTGATCCCGCTCAAGGATCTTCCCGAGGATGAGAGCGCAGCCCGGGAAGTGGTACGTGAGGGAGATCGAGCCTTCTTAAATAGTACGAATATGGAACGTATTCTTGATATGACTGGTGTAGGTTATTTCAACGTTACCGAGGCGGTATGGGCCGGGGAAATCGCACCCCCAGGGGTCGTGGAGCGGGCGGTGAAGCAACGATTTGGTGCTCTGGAGTTTCCGGAACTTTTGTCTGTAGTTCCCCGGGCGCTCTATAGGGCGCATGCAAATGTGACCTTGATCAACCTCGCGAGGATGAAGGTGCCCAAATACGACGACGGGGATTGGAGCCTGGCGCTAAAGAATATGTTCGGGTTGATTCCCGATCCCTACCGTATAGAGTATCATCGTCGTGGTTTGGCCGAGGCCATTTTCGACATAAACAGGGTCTATCGTTCCCTGTTCCGTGTGGTGGATATCGTGGAGGGTTTGGAGTCGGTTGTGGTATATTCCGACGACGGTGAGCTCAAGGCCCCCTGGGGTCGATATGATCTGCGGGAAGATACCGGTCTCCTGGCGTGGGGAGAGGAACCTGCAGCGCTGGAGCGCGAAATTGCAGCACATTTCGGTCGCGATTTGTCAAAGAGACGGCTGACACAACTGGCCGAAGGGGCTTTTGAGGTTTAGCCCGGGGATGAAAATGGGCCGATGCGACGACGCACGGCGTAAGTGAGATGACGTACCGCCCACCCGCATCGCCACCGGGCGGTACGTCCGATTCGTGGTAACGTCGTCGTTTCGAACTCTTCGTGATCTCGAAACTTGACCTCCCTCGAGGGAGAAACGAATATGTCGAGGTCGAGATCGGTGTAATCCACGACCAAATCGCCGCGGGATCGGGTGATGCTTGGGGGCATACATATGTCACAGTACCACCCCAGGAGCCGCCGGTCGAAATCCATCAATCTGATTACACCGTACCAAAGATCCGAGTGAAAGTACTCGAGCACCGGAGCACCGGCGGATATGGCAAAGTCGACGAAGTCTCCGGTGTGCGTCCATTTAGCCGAGAGTATGATTTGCCTGGTAGCTTTATGCTTTACGATCGCCGGGTATTCGATTCTAACGGCCCCGTCAAGATTCAGTTTGCGTACCGTTACGCGTGATCCGACCGGCACCATTTCACGCCATATCCCACTTGCAGTGTCATGTTCGGGCGAGGACAAACGTGTCATTTGCCGGTCCTCGCCCGCAAAAGACTTGCGGAGTTTATGACGGCCAGAAGCGCAACACCCACGTCGGCAAAGACCGCCGCCCAAATCCCCGCGAGACCCACGGCGCCGAGAACCAGAAGAGCCCCTTTTAGGCCGAGGGCTCCAACGGTATTTTGAATTACCTTGCGCCGGGTTTTTTGGGCAACATCGATACCCAGTGCAATTCGGTCCAGACGATCTTCCATTATCACCATATCGGCAGCCTCGATTGCGGTGTCGGAGCCGAGACCACCCAGGGCTACACCTACGCCCGCGGCGGCCAGCACCGGGGCAGCATTGATACCGTCCCCTACGAATATCAGGGATTGATCCGTATCGCCTTTTACCCGTAATAGATGATCCACCTTATCTTCCGGGAGTAACCCCGAATGATACTCCCCTATCCCCAGCTTTTCCGCCAGCCTTCTGGCCGGTCCTTCGGTATCGCCGGTTAGCAATACCATATTTTGAATACCGACTTCCCTCAAAGATTTCAAAGTGTCGCGTATCCCGGGACGGTGATTCTCCTTTAGAGTTATGCGTCCCGCCATTGTTCCATCCAGGGCTACGAAGACCTCGGTTTGCTCCGAGGACTGCAGATCGATGCCCTCGCCCTTCATTAATCTCAGGTTGCCCACGGCAACTCTGCCGTCGGGGGAGTCCATTATCATTCCCCTGCCCGGGATTTCTTCGAAGGCGGCGCCTGTCGTACGATCGGCACGTCCCGCGCGCCGATTGATTGCATCGGCGATGGGGTGATTGGATCGGGATTCGGCCATCGCGGCCCATCGGAGAACATCTTCATCGCTGAAGTGAGATTGCGGTTCTACCCTATCTACCGTCATGCGCCCATCGGTCAGGGTGCCGGTCTTGTCGAAAAGGACGGTCCGGACCGAGACGAGGGTATCTAATACGTCCGCTCCCTTTATCAGGACACCATTTCGGGAGGCCAGCCCGATGCCGGCGAAATAGCCGAGCGGTATTGATACCACCAGCGCGCAAGGACATGATATCACCAGCAGTACGAGGGCCCGATAACCCCACTCCGCGAAGGCCTGTCCCGGCATCAGAAGCGGGGGAAAGATCGCCAATGACAGGGCAGCCAGGACTACCGCCGGGGTGTACCATTTTGCAAATCGCGTGAGGAATCTCTCTACTGGCGCTCGGTGTTCGGCGGCTTTCGTAACCAGATCCAAAATGCGAGCGACGGCCGATTCATCGTGCGGCCTGATGACTTCGACGGTTACGACACCGCTCCCATTTACCGAACCGGAGTGAATCTCGTCTCCGACTGTCGCGGATCTGGGTAACGATTCTCCCGTCAAGGCCGATGTATCGAAAGAAGTCTCTCCCTCGCGGATAATCCCGTCCAATGGTACGCGCTCCCCGGGATAGATGATGATCTTATCTCCGGGACTGACCTCTTCAACCGGCACCGGTTGGCCATTTCCGTCGGCCAATCGAGCCATTTCCGGCCTGAGTTCCATCAGTGAGGTCACTGCGGCACGAGACCTGCGCACCGCAACTCCCTGGAACATTTCACCCACAGAAAAGAACACCATGACCGCAGCGGCTTCCGCGAACTCACCCAGGGCTAAAGCGCCCAAAGTGGCGATGGTCATCAGAACGTTTTCGTCGAGCAAGGCCTTTTGCCTGAGGTTACGGAAAGCGACCGAAATCACGGGATAGCCGGCCGCTGCGAACGCGATTAGGAAGAGCCCTGTGGAGAATTCGACGGGCAAAGAGGACCAAAGACGTGGTACCCATCCGAGGGCAAAGGCCACCACGGCGATCACCACCCGTATCAGATCGCGCCTGCCCGAATCGCCCTCCTCGGGGACATGCGAATGGCGGCTTCGGTCATGGGTCTCGGGAGATGAGAGCCGTACACCGGGCTCAATCCTCTTTATGATTTCAGCCGCTTCGTCCATCTTTCGCTCGGGGGCGATGAGCATTGATGTAGAGAAGTTTATCTTTGCATCTTCCAAACCTTCGGTCTTTTGCAAAGCCTCTTCGACTTTCCGGGCGCAAACCGGGCAGTCAAGACCGTCAACACGGCAACGCATATGCTCACCCCAATCCCACCTATCGTATTTGCTTCCTCAATGCAGAGCAAGATAAGCGAAAACCCAGAAGCGGGAGATCGATACCGAATCTCCGATACATCTTTCGCAACACTATCATCTCGATCATTGACCATTTGTCTTCGGGAGTGGCTACCGCGATAGTGGTGGCCGGCTCGGTGGGCCATTATGATGTCGGTGTTCAGTCGTCCACGGCACAGTAATGGCCGAAGGTTAGGGATTCTATCCACTATACCTCGTGACCATACACATTGCTCAGCATAGGCACAATGTTGAGTCGCAGGGGTATATACATGATGGGCGATGCCCTGCCACAACCCCACGACACATTATCTGCAGGGGATTACTCCAGATGGCGGAAGGGAACGGATAATGCTTATGCTGGTGATCGACCGATCATTATCGGTGCTCCCCACCATAAACGGGAAGTACTTTGCTTTCGAATGAGGCGCGAAGTAAATTGCGGATCCCTCCCCATCCCGCGGAGATCTGCTGGCGAAAACGGCCGCTGGTCCATACGCAAGAATGTCGGAGAGAGAGTTCTGACAGGGTGCATTATTTGCCCCTCTTCGGTTACCCGACGTACCGCTGCCGCTCAAAGAAGCCCGAACCCTGGTGGTTGGGTTGTAGTTCGAGTAGTAGTATCTTTTACAGCAGAGCATGACATACTTAGATGGCAGGTTGGCGATCGCTATGAATAGTTTAGACTACGTGAAAGGGTGACCAAATTGGCGCGAAGAACCCCCTTTACCCTGGCGACGAGGGCCGTACCTCGATTGGCCTTGAGGCCCGAGAACACGGCCCTCGTCGTTCAGGACATGCAGAGGTATTTCGTCGACGAGAACCAGGGTCTCGCCCGGACTGCGGCACAGAGAGGCATATCGAGGGAGTTCGCCTCCTATTATGAACAACTGGACGTCGCATGTGACAATATTGCCCTGTTGATTGATGAAGTCAGAAAACGGGGCCTCCCGGTAATCTTTACCCGCTGGGCCTATGAACACATCCGAGAGCTTTCGCCCCTACAGCGAGGGATAGGCGCGGAGATTGGTGTAGATGATCCGGAAGCAGAGCTGGTCATGGAGGTGGACTCAGAAGCGGGAGATGCAGTCATCAGCAAGACGGGACTCGGCGCCTTTTCGTCATCTGCATTCGAAGAGGAACTTCGAATTCGCGGCATCGAGAACATATTGTTGACGGGAGTAATCACGGAGTTCGGGATACGATCTACCGCACTGGCGGCCATCGACAGGGGATTTAGAGTGGTCGTAGTGGGCGATTCGTGTGCCGGAATCACCCTGGATACGCATCGCGATGCGGTTTCGGAGTTGACCTTCGGCATCATGAAAGTCAGGTCGACCGGTGAGATACTCCGGTACGCCGAGGGTTTCGAACGCGAGGACCTGATCCTCGTTTGAGGATCTTCAGTTTCTGGAAGGATGAGCGAATATGACCAAGATTAGAACCGTTCTCGGAGACATCGCCCCCGAAGAACTCGGAACCTGTCAAACTCACGAACACGTAATCTGTGATCAGAGGATGGCCCCCTTCGGGCGCATAATTGACAAGGCGCGTTCCGTCAAGAAGACGTACATGATATTGACCGACGAAGACCGGGCCGTCGAAGAGCTGGAGAAATATCGCGAGGCCGGGGGTGACGCTGTCGTGGACGTGACCACCCTCGGATGGGGGAGAAACCCAGAGGCCATGGCTCGAGTATCCAAAAGATCCGGAGTGCATATCGTTGCCACCGGGGGCTTCTACACTGAACCCCACATACCCACCTTTGCCGAGGAGAAGTCGATCGGGGAAATGGTCGAGTGGATCGTATCCGAATTCGAAGATGGGATGGATGGTACCGACATAAAGATCGGGCTGTTGAAGTCGGGGATATACCACAGGCGTATCGAAGGGCTCGAGAGGAAGTGCCTGAGGGCTGTAGCCAGGGGATCCTTGGAGACAGGTCTCGCCATCACTACCCACACGAGCGGAGCCCGTCGTTACGAAGTGCCCGGTGGTAATCTCGGGAGATATCATCTGGAGGTTCTCCTCGAAGAGGGAGTCTCTCCGACGCGACTGATCAACGGACACACCGATGAGCGTCCCGACCTTGGCTACCTGAGCGAGCTTTGCGACCTGGGGTGCTTTATCCAATTCGATGTGATCGGTAAGGAACACTGGCTTTTGGACGAAACCAGGGTGGATTTGCTCTCGGAGCTGATTTCCCGCGGTTACCTGGAACACATTCTAATGGGTACCGATCGCTGTCGGCAGCACGAGCTTTACCCCGAGTTGGGCGGCAGGGGTTATACTCATCTCCTAGAGAATTTCGTGCCTTTGATGAAAGCCGGGGGCATTTCCGAACGTGAAATCGAGGTCATGTTGGTGGAAAATCCCGTCCGCGCCCTGGGGGTCGATGTGTGATTCCGCATCTTGAACCCGAGGGCGGGGTTCGAGTACGATATCTGTACACAACATGTATGCATATTGGTGGTAAAAAATGAGAGAACGCGAGGATTTTCCCAACGTACCCCTGAGTCAAAAGGCGTACGAAATACTCAGACGTCAAATCATAACCCGAGAGCTGGAACCTGGGACGGTGCTGAGCGAACAGCTCATAGCCAGTTCCCTCAACATGAGCAGAACGCCTGTGCGCGAAGCTTTGGCCCGTTTGCAGAACGAGCACCTACTAAAGTACGTCCCCCAAAAGGGAGTATCGGTTCGCGAGATGACCGTGCGGGATTTCATCGACGTCGCGACTCTGTTCCGGGCCCTGCAGGAGTTTTCGGTTACCGAGATGGTGAGACTGGGTCACGAGTTTTCCATCGACGAGATAATCAGGCTTCACGAGGAACAAAAGCGCGCGGTAGATGATCCCTGGCGGTGCCTCGACCTCAATATCGAGATGCACACGGCCATCGCGGGGCTTTTGGGCAATGACTGCATGACGACCGTTGCCCGCAACATGGCGGATCTCGTCCGGCTCGCGGGATACGTATCCTCCCGGGCGAACTTCAACATCGCTTTCGAAGAGGTGTTCCGCGAACACGATGCAATAACCGCGGCACTTCGGGCCCGCGACTTGGAAGCCTTCTCGAAGGCCCTCAGGCGTCATGACGAGGGTGCGCTCAGCCGCATGACTCGTCTGTAGCGTCCTGGTGTCGGCCGTGTTGGGGCATTCATCGCATACGTTATCGGTTTCGTCCTCGGGGAGGTTAGATCTGTGACCATACTGGTGACCGGTGCCACCGGATTCGTCGGGATTAACCTGGTAAAGATGCTCGCGGAGAGGGGAGACTCCGTCGTCGGGTTGTACCGTTCCGCATATTCTGAATTCGTTCCCTGGTTTTTGGGTGACCTTTCAGAATCCTCGGCATTGCGGTTGATTCACGGCGACATAACATCGGAAGAGACGATGAAAGAGCTTTCCGATATGGATCTCGACGGCATCATTCACAGTGCCGTGATAACCCCTTCTGCCCGCGTGGAGCGCGAGATCCCGGCTCGCATATGTGAGGTGAACTTCTCGGGTACGGTTCGGCTTTTGGAACTCGCCCGACAGGTGGGGATGGAACGTTTTTTGTACGTGAGTTCTTCGGGGATATACGGAGATACGGGGGATGACGTCACCCCAGTCCCCGAGGATACCCACGTATCTCCCAGCGGTCTTTACGGGGTAACTAAGTTGGCGAGCGAGGGTGTCGTCGAGCGCTATGGCGAGTTGTTCCCCCTCGCCTGTGTATCGGCGAGAATCGGTGCCCCGTATGGTCCAGGGGAACGTCCCACCGGATCGCGGGAGATAATGAGCCCCATCCTAGAGATGACAGCGGGCGCCGTTGAAGGTCGTCCGGTATCGTTGCGCAATCCGCACATTTCGCGCGATTGGACGCACATTCTGGATACCTGTGGAGCCCTCATCGCCCTATACAATTCCCTGCCACTGTCCCAACCGATGTACAACGTTTCTCGCGGTGAATCCCATGATCTCGAGTGCGTAGCAGGTGTTTTGGCCCGGATCATTCCCGGTGCGGAGTTTTTCGAAGCGCCCGATCCGCGGGAGGCAGATACCGGCATGAGTGAAAGCAACCGCCGGGGACCGCTGGATGTAAGCCGGTTGATCGCGGATACGGGATTTCAACCGGGCATCGATTTGGACGAAGGATTGCAGGATTACGCAAACTGGCTAAAGAAGTATCGGCAATGGCTGGCTTCATAGCCGGTCAACCGATTTGGTCCCCGCGCGAATTGGTCGCGCGGGATACATGACCGGGCAACTGTTGCCCGGTCCATTTCGCTCAGTGAAAGGAGCAGTGATCGTCTTGGCCAAGCGCGAAGTCGTGAACCTCGGAAGTGGTGGCAATCTACCCCTGTCTCCTGGAGTGAAGTTCGGCAATTTGTTCTTCACTTCGGGCCAGGTCGGAGTCGACCGCGAGAGCGGTACTACTCCGGAGTCAGTCGCCGAGCAGACCCGCAACTGCTTTAAGAATCTAATGAAGATTCTCGATGCTGCGGGACTCGGATTGGAAGACGTCATCAAGGTCAATGTCTATATTACAGATTCCGCCTACTTCTCGGAGATGAACGAAGCATACGTGGAGTTTTTCCCAAGTGATCCTCCCGCCCGCACTACCGTGGGCATCGGCGGTCTCGCTCGACCGGAGTTTAAGGTCGAGATCGAGATGATCGCCGGCATAGAAGAGTAGCGAGCAAGTTGAGCAAAGTCACCGATACCTATCTGGAGAATAACTTCGACGAACACCTGGGGCGAATCCGGGAATTCGTTGCACAGCCCACGATCAGTACCCAGGACATCGGCATACTGGACGGTGCCTGGATGCTGCGTCGCTACCTCAAAGAGGCGGGCTTTCCTGAGGTCAGTCTGGTGGAAACCGATGGTTATCCCGGCGTGTGGGCCAGCATCGACGTGGGTGCTCCCAAGACCATAGCCAGCTATGGCTTTTTCGATTCTCGCCCCGTCGGCTCGAGACCATGGACCTACAAACCGTTCTCGGCCGCTTTGGTGGATCACCCGGAGCACGGACGAGTCATCATCGGCCGGGGAGCCAGTTCACCCAAGGGTCCACTGGTAGCCTGGATCAACTCGCTGGAAGCGATGATTAAGACCGATTCGCTCCCGGTCAACGTGATGCTGCTTTTGGAGGGTGAGGAGATCAAGGGTAGTCCGAACTATCCCGGGATGTTCGAATCCTTCCGAGATCGACTGTCGGAGGCGGATGCCTGGTTCACCGGCGGGATGACGCAGTCCGGTTCCGGCGCGGTTTCCGTCAACCTGGGTTTCCGCGGATTCTTGGTGTTGGAGCTTCACTTCAGTGGCAAAATCTGGGGTAGAGGTCCCCAGGCCAAACCGCTGCATAGCTCCCTCAAGAACGTCACGGACAGTCCCCCGAGTAGGCTGGCAAATGTCCTGGCCACTTTGACCGATGCCAACGGAGCGCCGTTACTCGATGGCCTGGAAGATCCCATTCTACCTCCGAGCGAAGAAGATAGGGTTCTCATCGAGGGTTTGCTCGAGCGCTACGGAGAAGACGGAGTCTCGAGTGCAATCGGTCTCGGCTCGATTCCCGCCATGGGAGATCTCGAGGGAAGGGATCTGCTGATGGCGTACCTGTATAGTCCCAGCATTAACATCAATGGACTGTATTCCGGTTATACGGGTCCGGGTTCCGAAGTGTTCACCGTGCCAGAAATTGCCACCGCGCGGCTCGATCTGCGCCTACCTCCGGGTTTGACCTGCGAGCACACGCTCGATTGTCTGCGCAATCATCTCGAGGCAAATGGCTTTGGGGATGTGCAAATCGACGTGTTGGCTGACCACGATTGGAGCAGGACTTCCGTGGAAAGCGACATCGCCAGGGCAGTAGTGGATTCGTATCGGGCACAAGAACTCGATCCGTCGATTTGGCCGTACAAGGGCGGTGGCGGTCCCTGGTCGCTGTATCGCAGCGAACTCGGGATCCCACTCATAAATGGCGCCGGTCTCGGGGGTGGAGGTTCCCGTGACGCCGGGGATGAGTATCTCATCGTCGACGGTACCGACCGGGTTGCCGGGCTCTTGGATGCGCAAAAATCGCACATAGATATGGTGGAACGTTTCGCAGACATGTAGGAATAGGAATGTGTCAGGAGGGGCCTCGACATCGGGGCCCCTCAAAGTACTGAAAAGGGTGAGCGATAGTTGAATCTGGACATTCACCGTTACGATCCCGAGGTTTTGCGGGATTTTGGATATCGCCTGGTTTTGGCCATGGGGGCCGATGAGGGAGAGGCAGATATAGTCAGTGACGCCCTTTTGCACGGTTCCCTTCACGGGCATCCGGGGCAGGGCCAGGGATACAATAAGTTGCCCCGCACTCTGAAGAGAATACGCGCCGGCGCAATTCGCCCCAAGACGAATCCCGACGAAGTTTCCTCCGGCCCCGGTTGGGCACTATGGGACGGCAGAAAGGCCTTCGGAATAGTTGCCGCCGCCCGCGCGATGGACCGGGCAGTGGAGATTGCCGCCGAGGGCGGGGTCGGCTCCGTTTTCGTTCGCGGGAGCAACCATCTGGGCGCCTCCGGTTATCACGCCCTTCGGGCTACCCGCCGGGAGATGATCGGAATATGTATGACAAATGCCGGGGCAGAAATGGCGCCCTGGGGAGGCATTACGCCGGTTCTCGGTACCAATCCGTGGGGAATTGCGGTTCCGTCGGACGGCGAGTTTCCCCTTCTTTTGGACATTGCGCTCACTCAATCGGGTAAGGGCATGGTTCGATGGAATCAGCGAGCCGGTCTGCCCATCCCTACCAATTGGGCTTACGCACCGGATGGCAGCGAGACGGATGACCCGGAACTGGCACTTCAGGGTACACTGGTTCCCATGGGAGAGCATAAGGGAGTCGGCCTGTCATTTATGACCGAGGTATTGACGGGCGTTCTCACCGGAGCTGCCTTTGGGAAGTATACCTACGCCGACACCGAGAACCAAAATGTGGGTCACTTCATGATGGCCATAGACCCCGACCGTTTCTTGGGCCGCAAAGAATTCTATCTGCGCCTGGCAGATTTTTGCGAGCAGGTCAAATCTTCGGAGACTCGAGAGGGAGTCGAGGAGGTCTTTTTGCCGGGCGAGATCGATTACCGAAATCGGATCGAGCGACTGGAAAACGGTATCCCCGTGGATGATGAGACGGTAGAAGCTCTCCGAGAATTGGCGGAAGAACTGGACGTAGTCTGCCCGCTCTGAAGGATCGATTGCAATCACCCGGGTACATCCAAAGGAGGCCGAAGATTATGCTGCGTGGCATCTTCGCACCGATACCGACACCGTTTTCGGCAGACGGCGAAATTGATTACGAGAGCATGAGTGCCAACCTGAAGATTTGGTCGGAGACCAAGCTTTCCGGCGTAGTCGTTCTCGGTTCGAACGGGGAGTTCGTCTATCTGAGTCCGCAGGAGAAGGCTGAACTCGTCAGGTTCGTTCGCCAGAACTTCCCCGAAGGCCGCCCGGTCATCGCCGGTACGGGTTGTGAGAGCACGCGGGCTACGATAGAGATGACCGCCCGCGCCGCTGATGCGGGTTGCGATGCAGCGCTCGTTCTCACCCCCCACTACTTCAAAGGTTCCATGAGTCCCGACGTACTGAAACGGTTCTTCTTTGACGTAGCTGACCAATCGGAGATCCCGGTGATGCTTTACAACATGCCCGGCAACAGTGGAATAAACATGACTTCATCGCTGGTAGCGGAAATCTCGGAACACCCCAATGTCGTCGGTATCAAGGATAGCGGGGGGAACATCGTTCAGATTTCCGAGACGATCACCAGAACGGGGGATGATTTCGCCGTCTTCGCGGGTTCGGGCAGTTTTCTTCTTCCCGCGCTGGTAATGGGAGCGGCGGGAGGGACGCTGGCCGTGGCCAACATCATGGCCGACACCTGTGCGGGTGTAATGGACGCCTTCGAGGCCGGCGATATGGATCGTGCGGTCCAGCTGCAGCGCCGCCTGTTGGCCCCCAACGCGGCGGTGACCGCGAGGTTTGGGATCCCCGGCCTGAAGGCCGCGATGGATATGCTGGGCTATTTCGGTGGCCCCCCGAGGCGACCGATGCTTCCGGTATCCGATGACGTGCGAGCACAGCTTCGAACCGTACTCTCGGACGCCGGACTGGATTTGACATCCTGAAACTCCATCCCCAGCGGATGGATGATTGGAGAGATTCCCATGGAAAAACCCTGGACCAACCAATACGTCGAAGTGGACGGTATTCAAACTCACTATATCGAGGCTGGCAGTGGTGAACCTTTACTTCTGATTCACGGTGGTGGAGCCGCATCCTGTGCCGAGGTGAACTATGGGGCCGTGATGGGCCCCCTGAGCGAGCATTTCCGCGTAATCGCCGTGGACAACGTGGGTTACGGTCATACCCCGGGTCGGGAGCCGGAGCATTTTGCGGCCGAGGCCCAGGGACAACATCTCGTCAAGTTCATGGAAGCCTTGGATTTGACGGCTCACGTGGGCGGAAACTCCCACGGAGGCTGGCTGTGTCAATACGTGGCCCACGAGGCCCCCGAGCGAGTAAAGAGGCTCATCGTAATCAACAGCCTCAATGGTACACAGCCCATACCGCCCGAACCCGAGGGCCTCAAGTACGTGTACGGACCCAAAGGCCACAGCCACGAAGAGCCTAATCGCGAGAAGGTTCGGGAGGGATTGAAGAAGTTTTTCGTGGATCAGAGCCTGGTGACCGACGATCGCGTGGAGCTTCACTACGAAATCGCGTCGAAGAATCACGAGTACGCTCTCAAGCGAGCCAAAGCGCGAAGCGCGAGTGTAGATATGCTCAACGAAGATCTTACGTATCGCGGGAAACACATCTCCGAATTTGCCGACGAACTCAACATGCCGGTATTGATGACCTGGAGTCGCGAGAACAGGGGATCCACTCCGGAGGACGCCATGGCGTTTTTCAATCGAATTCCCGACGTGGAGATGCACGTTTTCCCCAATGCCGGACACCACGTAATGACGGAACACCCGGAACGCTGGACCTCGGTCGTGACGGATTTTTTGAAATCGGAACGATGATGAATCCAAAGTAGTGACACTCCAAAGGGAGGTAGAATATGCAATTTGACCTGCTTATTAAGAATGGATCGGTAGTTTCACCGGAAGGTATTAGAGAGGCGGACATCCTCGTCAGCGACGGGCAGATAGCCGCGGTAGTAAAACCCGGTAGTGCCGAAGGACTCGAGATCACGGAAAGCGTCGATGCTTCGAACATGATGGTGCTCCCGGGGATGGTCGATCTGCACGTTCATATCGGCGAGCCCGGTAAGGAACAAAAAGAGGATATCGTTACGGGTACCAAGTCCGCGGCGGCGGGCGGGGTCACCACACCGGTGATCATGCCCAACTGCGTTCCCCCGGTAAACTCCGAGGAACGTCTCCTCGAACGAGCGGAGCTATTCGAAGGCAAGTCCTTCATCGATTTCGCCCTTCTCGGGGGAGCCGGCGGAGAATCCATCGACCAGATAGCCGAACAGGCCGACGCCGGAGCGGTCGGGTACAAAAGCTATGTCGGAAAATATCGCGAGGAGAGAAAGGGCCTCATATGCCAGGATAACGCTGACATATACCGCGTCCTCGAGAAATCCGCTGAAGTAGATCGCTTCGTCGGTTACCACTGTGAGGATTCCTCCACCATAGGCCTCCTGAGGCAGCGCATGATCGATGCGGGCCGCGTCGACTTCCGCGCCTATCACGAGAGTAGACCCGAGTTCACCGAGAACCTGGCTGTCCTGCCCCTCCTGGAAATCGCCCGGGAGACTGGTGGCCGATTGTACCTGGTGCATACTTCCGCTCCCTGGGCCATGGATGTGGCGGATCTGTATCGCGAAAACGGTACCGACGTGACAATCGAGACGTGCCCGCACTATCTCACTTTCACCGATGAGGATACCGCCCGCCTGGGTCCCTACGCCCAGGTGGCACCGCCCCTTCGTTCGCCGGAGACGATGGAAATACTTTGGGATCTGGTAAACGACGGTACCCTGGACATAATCGGCACTGACCATGCCCCGGGTATACCCGAGGAGAAAGTCCGGGGGCAGAAGAATATATTCGAAGGCGGCGGCGGGCTTCCGGCCCTCGAGACCGTCTGGCCGACCATGCTAACCGAGGTCAACCGCGGACGCACAAACCTCGAGAATCTCGTTTGGTTGATGTGCGAGCATCCCGCCCGCGTTGCCGACATTTACCCGCGTAAGGGCAGTCTCCTTCCCGGGGCCGATGCCGACCTCGTGCTGGTCGACATGAATGAACAGTACAGGCTTTCGGCGGAGGATATGTACACCAAAAATAGGGATTCGGCCAAGATATTCGACGGCATGGAAGTACGCGGCCGAGTCAAGATGGTCTATCAGAGAGGTCGACTGCTGTCGCGCGACGGTCAATTGGTCGTCGACGAGCCGATCGGAGCACGTTGGATAAAGCCCTGAGTAACGGCAGCATCGCGTGAGCGGGCAGAGCTGGGATTCTGTCCGCTCGTACTTTGGATAGGGAGAGATATCGTTGAACGATTACAAACCCCTAAAGGGACAGGTTGGTTTTGTGACCGGTGCCGGACGCGGTCTGGGTCGCGGAGGCGCCATCATGATGGGTAAGTTCGGTGCCAAGGTTGCCCTGGTTGCCCGGACCCGTTCGGAGTTGGAGAAGACCAGGGAATTGGTCGAGGCCGAAGGTGGTGAGGCCCTGGTGCTCCCGGTGGATCTGCGGGATTCCCAGGCCGTCATTGACGCATTAGATACCACGGAGAAGGAACTGGGACCGGTAACAGCTTTGGTGAATAATGCCGCCGTACTCGATCTAATCCCCTTCGAGGAAACCGACCCAGACATATGGTATCGGGCCTTCGATGTGAACATCCACGCCGCATATCACGCCATTCGTCACGTTTACCCGAAGATGGTGCAAAGGGGCGACGGTAGCATACACAATGTTTCTTCGGCCGCCGGGTTCAAGGGCTTCATCAATGAGAGTGCCTATTGCAGTACGAAGTTCGCCCTGGAAGGTCTAAGCAAGGCGCTCGCGCTGGAGGCGATGCCGCACAATATCCTCGTTACCATGTCCTCGCCGGGGATTCGGACCAAACCCACGTCCATTACCATGGAGGACCTGGACGAGCTGTCGGAGGACCAGGTGCAACAGTGGGCCGATCCGGTAGTCATGGGCGAAGCCTTCGCCTACCTGGCCTACACCAGGGATCTCAGGCTTGCCGCGCGCAGATATGATCTTTACCGCGTATCAGAACTGGTTCGAGAGAATGGTAGCCTAGACCTCGACGTCGCGGAAGTCATTTCCTGCTCGCGCGAGTAAATGCCAATATGTATCCTCAGGAGAGGATGAAGATACTTGGATTATCTGATTAAAGTCGGGGGCGTTATCGACGGAGTTTCCGATTCGGTTACTCCACCCAAGGTTATCGGCGTGACGGACGATCGAATAGAGTTTTTGGCCGACCCCGAGGAAGTATCCCGGGACAAACCCGTCTTCGATGCTTCCGAATACATCGCGATGCCGGGTCTCATAGACTGCCACATCCACGTACGGACTAATGGTGAGCCCGATAGGAAGATGCACGCGCTAAATGACGTCCCGGGTCAGTCTATGCTTAGAGCGGTCGGTAACGCCCAAGAAGACCTGCGCTCGGGGTATACCACCCTCAGGGACTGTGGCGGCATGGAGGCATTGGCTTTGCGCAATGCGGCCAAAGATGGCGAGGTGCTGGTACCGCGAATCATGGCGGCCGCGTATGGAATAACCGCCACCGCGGGGCACATGGATCAGGACAGGTACGTGGGCGCGAAAATGCTCTCCAACCCCGGTGTAGCCGATTCGCCCGACGAAGTCCGCCGAGTGGCGAGGGAGTTACTCAAGCTCGGCGTGGACCTCATAAAGACCAACGCCACCGGGGGCTCCTTCGGTAACGGTCACAAACCCAATCCCGGCGCCCAGCAGATGACCGAAGAGGAGTTGGCAGCGGCGGTCGAGGTGGCCGAAATGGCCGGAAAGAAGGTGGCCTCGCACGCCATGGGTGAGGCCGGCATCCGGGCGGCGGTCAACGCCGGAGTTCACTCGATAGAACATGGATTCTGGCTCACCGAAGATGTGGCCGCGCAGATGGCACAACAAGGCACGTTCTTGGTCCCCACCATGTCCACCCTTTATCGCAATACCACCCGGGGCTTCGCGGGTCCGGACATGTCCGAAGAAACCAAAGAAGAACTGCGGCAGCGGGCGGTGCGGGTACGGCAGCGGTTGTTCCAGAGCATAGGATACGCCAGGGAGAACGGAGTCAAGATCGTCGCCGGAAGTGACATGGGCGGAGGTCCCTTCCTGTACCACGGCGAATGTGCCACGGAATTGGGTCAACTCGTCGAGGCGGGGCTTTCGGAGATGGAAGCTATTCGGGCGGCCACCTCCCTCGCGGCGGAACTTCTGGATAGGGAAGATGTTCTGGGCCAAATCGCCGAGGACTATTGGGCCGACTTCATCTTGGTCGATGGCGATCCCTCAGCGGACATATCCGTTTTGGAGGACGGTGCCGGTGTACGCGGCGTGTTCCTGGGCGGCAAAGCAGTGATGCTTTCACGTGATTTGTCCCCGGACGACGGCTTGGCGCGCTCGCTTTGGGGACGAGTACCGTGGGTGCGGGAATGATTTACCCTATTAGGGGGTTTTGCGAGTCATTGCGCCATTTTCCCCGCGCTTAATCCCGTAATCGGGTGGATTTCCAACTTGCACGGCGTGAACGTTTGGGCGAAAATGGGCATCGTAACAAAATAATCTGCGACTTATAGGTGTGGGATCCGAGGGGCGGATGGAGGAGAAAATAAAGGATTTTCTCTTCAAATGCCGTAGTATACACAAGGTATACTCAGTGTCCGCACCGGTGTTGTGGACTCCACAGGGCGAAAATATTGGACGCTGAAGAACTGAAGGAGGAATGCTGACACATGTCGTACCGATCACTTGCTGGTAAGAGTTTGTGGCTGATCGCGTTATTGTTGGTCCTCGCGGTCGCGTTTGTGGGTTGCGGTGGCGCAACCGAAGAACCGGCCGACGAGCCTGACGAAGAACCGTCTGAAGAAGAACCGGACGAAGATGAGGAGCCGGATGAAGACGAGGAGCCGGACGAAGACGAAGGTCCGAAGGAACTGACCATAGGTTATTATCAGGAGTTCACCATCTTGGACCCGCACAAGAGTTCCGCCGGGTTGGACAGTTTGGGACTTCGCTCCATCTTTGATCGACTGGTCGAGATTTCCGTAAGTCGTGACGGCGAAATCGAACCTGCCCTCGCGACCGATTGGGAAGTTTCCGACGATGGCACCGTCACCACTTTCAATCTTCGTGAAGACGTAACTTTCCACGATGGTACGCCCTTCAATGCAGAGGCCGTCAAGTTTAACTTCGAGCGCATCATGGACCCCGAGACCGCTTCTGAGAGCGCCGTCTTCGGCATGGGTCCTTACGTCGAGACCCGCGTGGTCGATGAGTATACCGTCGAAGTGGAACACGAGTATCCCTACGGCCCGTTCCTGCGTACGCTCGCGGGTGCCAGCTACGGCATGGTGTCCCCGGCCGGCGTGGAAGAGCAGGGCGAGGACTTCGGCCAGAATCCCGTGGGTAGCGGTCCCTTCAAGTTCGTCGAGTGGGAGGGTGGGAGTCACGTAGTCATCGAGAAGAACGAAGACTACACTCCCGTCGTGGCCTTCAACGAGGACGAGGCCTACTATGACGAAGTGACCTTCCAATTCATCGAAGAAGACTCTACGCGCGCCGCGGCCCTCGAGACCGGAGAGACGAATGCCGCCTCCAACATGGCCGCCAACGACTTCGTCAGGATGCGGGACAGCGGGAATTATGGTACGCATGTTTACGCTACCCTCGGCGGACCCCCTGCTGGCCTACAGATCAATGTTAGCAAGGCGCCTACCGATGACCTCCTCGTACGCCGCGCGATCATACATGCCGTCGACTCCGAACTGGTTCGAGAGGTAGTCTATGAGGGAATCCCCGAGCCGTCCGGCGGTATTCTGTCGCGGCACGATCCGTTCTACAACCCCGAAGCCGGCGAGATGTATGATTACGATCCCGAAAAGGCCGCCGAGCTTTTGGATGAGGCCGGTTGGGTTATGGAAGACGACGGCATGAGGTATAAGGACGGCGAACCGCTCGAGATCAAATACCTTACGCTCCCCGGCCCTCGCGACGTCGCGGAAGTCATAGAGCCCATGCTGGCTGATCTCGGTGCCGACGTCGAGATTATGGCCCTGGATAACCCCATGCAGCAGAACACCGCCCAGGAGGGCGAGCATAACCTCGTATGGACGCAGTGGAGCGTCAATGACGCCTCGGCAATCCGTGGTCGCTTCCACTCCGAGAATATCGGTGGCGGTTGGAACTTCTACCATTACAGCAATCCCGAGGTGGACGAGATGTTCACCGAGGGTGAGCGCACCACCGACCCCGATGAGCGCAAGGAGATCTACGATAAAATCCAGTATATCCTCATGGAAGACGGCCTGATGGTCCCGCTTAACAACGTGGCCATAATGTGGGCCTTCGATCCCGAGATAAAGGGATGGGAGCCGGCGGATAGCACCGGTTGGTTTGGCTTTGTTATCAATCTCCACGAGTAGCACTCCTGAAACGAAATGAATGGCATGCGACTTCCCCGCCCGATATCGGGCGGGGAAGTCCGTGAAAGGAAAATGAGTCAGGGGGATGAATGATGGCGAGATACATCCAGAAACGGTTGATGACGGCCGTGATCGTCACCCTGGGAGTGAGCTTTCTGGTTTTTATGATGGTCAACTTGCTTCCCGGGGATGCGACCTCGGTCATGTTGGCGGAATTTGGTGCATCCGCAGAGCAGCAGGAGGAATTGCGGCGCCAGCTGGGCCTTGACCGGCCAATAATGGAACGTTACTGGGATTTTTTAGTCAACGCTTTGCAGGGGGATCTCGGGCGTTCCCTCTTCACACGGCGTCGCGTGGTTGCCCAGATCCTGGAGCAATATCCGGCTACCTTCCAGCTCGCGCTCGCAGGAATGTCAGTGGCCATCGCTTTTGGCAGCATCTTCGGGGTGACGGCAGCGGTAAATCGAGGGAAACTGTTGGACACAGGGACCATGTTTGCTGCGCTTCTCGCTGTTTCCATGCCGAGCTTCTGGTTGGGGCTGGTTTTTATCTTCGTTTTCGCCGTAAGGCTGGGCTGGCTCCCGACTTCCGGTACGGCCAGCTGGAGACATCTCGTCTTGCCCGCCTTTGCGATCGGTCTCCGCAGTGCCGGGGTTTTGGCTCGACTGGTGCGTTCCTCCATGCTAGAGGTTCTGCGGCAAGATTACATCACTACCGCCCGATCTAAGGGTGTCACTGAGCGTGTAGTCATTTGGAGACATGCCCTCAAGAACGCCCTCATTCCGGTCGTCACCGTGGTGGGAATTCAGTTTGGATATCTGCTGGGGGGTACGGTAATAACCGAAATCGTGTTTGCACGGCAGGGGATAGGGAACTTGATCATCAATGCCATTTTCAAACACGATTTTCCTCTGGTGCAGGGTGGAGTTTTGGTGCTTGCAGTGGTATTCGTCTTCGTGAATCTGATGGTGGATCTCACATACGGTTTCCTCGATCCCCGAGTCAGATATGATTGACATGCACCGACTTCACATCTTGTGGCCCGGATATCGTCGCGTAATCTGTGGAGAGGGAGAAGGTGGTATGAGTGTCTCAAGTGGAAGATAGTGTCATGAAAGATGGGGATCTACCCATTCAAAGCCCGACACAGATGTTTTGGAGGGATATCCGCAAGCACCCGGCGGCCATCATTGGGGTAACCCTCTTGACGCTGATCATTCTGTCGGTCGTGTTCGCGCATTCACTAAGTCCGTACGATCCCGTGGAGCCGGATTACAGCGTGCGATTGCAGCCGCCAAGCAGCGAACACATATTCGGTACGGATGCGATGGGCCGTGATATCCTCACACGGATCATGTATGGGGGACGCATATCCCTTTGGGTGGGCCTCATATCCGTGGGAATATCTGCAAGTGCCGGGATAGTGATCGGATTGACCGCCGGATACTTTGGGGGATGGGCGGATGAAGTTTTGATGCGAATCATGGACATGATCATGTCCATGCCCAGTATCCTGCTCTCGTTGACGATCATTTTTGCCCTGGGTGGGGGGCTGGTGAACATCATGATCGCCATCGGTGTATCCAGTATCCCGAGCTATGCCAGAACCGTGCGCGGGCAGGTGCTCGCAGCCAGAGATACGCCCTACGTCGAGGCGGCAAAGGCGGCTGGTGCCGGCAATATCAAGATAATGTTCCGGCATATCCTGCCAAACGTGATGGCTCCCGTGATAGTTATGGCCACCTTGGGACTGGCGGGTGCCATTCTTTCGGTAGCGGCCCTGGGATTCTTGGGACTCGGTATCGCCCCGCCAACTCCGGAATGGGGCGTAATCATATCTGACGGTCGTGCCCGGCTCTACGATGCCTGGTGGATAGCCACCTTCCCGGGATTGGCCATTATGGCCACCGTCTTGGCTACTAATCTCCTAGGTGATGGGTTGCGCGACTCGCTGGATCCCCGCCTGCGGGGAAGATAGTCGGAGCCCACGTGGGAGATCAGTCGCAAGTGCTTGAGAATCCGGGAGGAGATGGAACGTTGTCGCGATCTCAATATCGGCCCGATCATTACTACACCTACGACGAGATGGTGGATTATCTGCACGCGGTGGCGAGGGAGTTTCCTGACCTCGTCACCGTCGAATCAATCGGGGACAGTATCGAGGGCAGGGCTCTTTGGGCGGTAACGGTAACGGATCTTAAAGGGAGACCTCCCGAGGACAAACCGGCCGTTTACATCGATGCCTGCATACATGCCGGTGAAGTATCCGGTACACAGGTGTGCCTGCATACGATAGATCATCTCACCAAAAACTTCGGAGCGGACGAATTCCTAACGGAGCTTCTTCGCTCCGTTACCTTCTATATACTGCCACGTACTAATCCCGATGGCGCCGAGTACTTCCTCACCACGCCATCCAAGCAATGGGGTAGTGCTCGACCTTACCCTAGGGAGGATTGTCCCCGGGGCCTCAGGGAACGCGACATGGACGGTGACGGTGAGATACTGCTTATGCGTTACCCGGACCCCAATGGCGAATGGAAGATTTCCGATCTTGATCCCCGGCTAATGATTGCGCGGGCGCCGGAGGATATGAATGGAGATTTCTACGCCATTCTTCCCGAAGGTGAACTGATCGGTGGCGCAGAACCGGACGACTTCCGGGTATTGCCCAGGGAATACCAGCTGAATCTAAACCGAAACTTCCCCGCTGGCTGGGAACCCGATGCTTTGCAGCCGGGCGGAGGAGAGTACCCCTTATCGGAGCCGGAATGCCGTGCTGTGGTAGAGTTCATTCAGGCGCATCCCAATATCGTCGTGACCCACGCATATCATACGTACGGCGGTCTCCTGATGAGACCCTTCGGTCATCTTCCGGACAGTGAATTCCACCCGATGGACCTTCTTACGTACCAGCGGCTGGGAGAAATGGGCGAGAGGATTACCGGTTATCCGATGGTGTCAGTGTACGAATCCTTCACTCCAGATAAGAAGAACCCGCGCCGGGGTGTGCTCCATGACTGGTCCTATAATCATAAGGGACAAGTGGCACTCGGTACAGAGATTTGGAACTTGGCGTCTCGAGCCGGCATAACGCGAGGAGACCCTGAAAACCACTATCCGTTTCAGGATCAGTCCGAAGAAGATGAGGCTCGCCTTTTGCGTTTCAACGATGAACAATTGCAAGGAGAGGGCTTCGTCGACTGGACTCCCTTCGAGCACCCACAGCTGGGTTCGGTTGAAATAGGCGGGTGGAAGATCAAGTTCACCCGCAAGAATCCACCCCCGTCCTTTTTGGAGGATGAATGTCGCCGCAACACTGCGTTCAACGTGACCTACCCGGCATCGCTTCCGCAAATCCAAATGAAATCGCTGACGGTAACACCGTTGGATGGGAAACTGGTGCGGATCCGGGTAGTTGTCGAAAACGCTGGCTATCTGCCCACGAACGTCACCGATATGGCCGTGAAGATGAACGAGGCAGATCCCGTCACCGCCCGTATTGATTTGCCGGAGGGTGCCGAACTTGTCGACGGAGAACAAGTATCGGATCTCGGCCACCTCCCCGGGAGAATGCGCCGTCTGCGGGGTTTCTTCTTCAACGAACCGGAAAGCGGGATTCCCAAGAGGACCGCGGCGACTCATTGGATAGTCGACCTATCCGGCTGTAACGATCGGGAGTTTTCGATCCGCGTCGGTTGTCCCCGGGCAGGCTGGATTACTGAACGCAGGGATTTAGCGACATTTTGAATAGACGTGTGCGGCGCGGGAGGAGAGGCATATGGGATACCTGATCAACGTGGATGGACTAATTGATGGTAGCTCCGACGAAGTCTTGAAGGAGTATTCGGTGGCAATTGAGGATGATCGTTTCGCCTGGATAGGCCCCACCCGGGACGGAATCCCCGAGAGATTTCGCGAGTGGCCGTCCCTTTCTGCGGATGGTCTGACGATGATACCGGGGTTGATAGATGGTCACGTACACCTTTGTAACGATTCGGTGCCCGATAGAGCCGCCGTGATGCTCAACGACCTTCCCGGCGCCGCCACGCTGCGTGCGCTTCGGAACGCGCGACGAACCTTGGACATGGGTTTTACCACCGTGCGGGATTGTGCCGGCATGGGTACGTTAGCGTTGAGGGATGCGGCAAATCGAGGCGAATATACGACCCCGAGGATACAGGCCGCCGGTTACGGTATCTGTGGTACCGGGGGGCACATGGATCGCGATAGATTCTACAATGCGCGTTTTCGAGATAATCCCGGAGTTGCCGATTCGCCGGCGGAAGTCCGGCGCGTGGCACGGGAGTTATTGAAAATCGGGGCTGATTTCATCAAGGTCAACGCCACCCGTGGGTACGGAGGCATCATCCGCGGGCACCAGGAGATGCTGACCGAAGAAATGGCGGCCGCTGTGGAGGTTGCTCACAAGGCGGGCCGGCGCGTGGCGAGTCACGCTATGGGCACGGACGGTATCAGGGCTTCGTTGGACGCCGGCGTAGATTCCGTAGAACATGGTTTCTGGCTCACTCCGGAGTTGGCAGAACAAATGGCGAGGCAAGGCTCCTTCCTTCTTCCCACGGCCGCAACCTTATACCGTAACGTAACGCGCGGGTTCTATTCCGACGGTATGAGTGAAGCCGATCTCGCCCGGATGCATGATCTGGCGGCCAGTGCTCGAGAGGCCATGTTCGCCAGTATGGAAATGGCGAAATCGGCGGGGGTCAAAATCGCCGTGGGAAGCGACATGGGAGGCGGTCCCTTCCTGCATCATGGTGAGAACTCTACGGAGATTGAGCAGCTGGTGGAAGGTGGGATGAGTCCCATGGAGGCGATTAAAGCCGCCACATCCGTGGTCGCCGAACTGCTCGATAGACAGGAAGATCTTGGCCAAATTGCGCCGGATTACCTTGCCGACTTTGTCCTCTTGAGACAGGATCCCACTCGGGATGTGGGGATCCTATCTCAGCGGGAGAATATCGCCGGAGTGTTTCTCGATGGTCGCGCGGTAAGGAGTGAAGGAGATCTGGGGAGTGGACCCTGGCTCAATTCCGTGGCAAAAGAAGGGTGAGTCTTGTGTCCTCTACTGTGCGGGATAGGAGAATACTCTTCGCCCTGCTCGCTTTGTCCCTCGTGATGGCCGTGATCTTGGGGCGTTGGGCTCTGTTTGCGGTGGATCGCAACCTCCATACCGCTACTTCGATGAGGAGATTGGAGTTTTCCATCCGGCAGGTAGACTGGGAAGCCGATGGGCGGGATCTGGATCTCTTGCTCGAGGTATACAATGGGGGTAACCTGGAGATCACTGTAGATGAAATGCGGTTTTCGATATATATTGAAGATGAATATGTATCTACAAACACGGATACGCGGGTTGCCGAAACCCTCTCTTCAGGTGAATCATCTCGCGTTCCGTACTCTTTCACCTTGCGACCCCACTTCGCAGATATCGTCGAGAGAGGCCGCGAGAGTAGCGATGCTGATTGGTCAATAAGGGGTGTAGCCTGGATTAATGTCCAGGGTATGAGTAGGAGGGTGCCCGTCACGGTACGGAAGGAGGTCGCGCCTTGACTGGAGAGTATTCCATCGGCGCTCGTCTGGCGCGTATAGGTACGGTTGTGACTCTCGGATTGTCGGCTGGCTTTTTGATGATACTGAGTTCAAATACCTTCTCTCCCTTTTCACCCGTGGCGCTGGGGCCCATCCATCTGTACATATTCATTGTGCTCACCGGAATAATCATCGGTTACCTTTATCGGGAGATGTCACACATGGCCCTGTCCGCTTCAGGAGCAACTATCCTGGCCGCGTTCAGTTTGACGGTGGCTCTCGCACTGGAGATCAACGCGGTGGGCTGGGCCATATCACCTGAGCTATTGCTTAACATGGTAGGTATCCAGGTTCTCACTTATGCCGTGACCATGATCATCTTGCAGGCCGTCGGTGTTTTTGTAGTGTTGTTGCTTCGTGGTTCGTAAGCCCGGTTAGAGTGATTACGGAGGTGTGAAGATTGATGACGTCGCGTAGTGAGCTGTACACCGTAGTCGATCGATTCTTCGACGGAGATAGGGCGGCTGATTTGGCGGGAAAACTGACGGACTTTTACCGTTCACCCGGGTCGTCGGGATTCCTCGAGGCAACTTCCATCGTAGAGGAAGGCTTTAGATCTCGCGGCTTTCGGGACCTGGAAGTAACGGAGTATCCCCTGAAGAATTCCTGGGAACCCATAGAAGCTTCATTAGCCCTGATGACAGAGGATGGAGAGAAGATCCTCACCGATTACGAAACGGCGCCTCCCTCCCTGGCCTGGTGGTCCGAGTCTACCCCCGCTGATGGTGAAAAATTGGAAGTGGTTGACGTCGGAACCGGTGAAACAAAGGAACACTTCCAAGGGAAAGACGTGGCAGGCAAAGCAGTCTTCATCCACGGTACCACGCGACGCCCGGGATGGTGGGAATCCGCAAGATTAGCCATCGATCAGGGCGCGCGGGGAATAATCACAGACTACATGCTCTACCAAGTCCCGGGAGTTCGCGAACCCCATTTGGTACCCGAGGCCGTGCAATTGCTCCGGCTCCCCGTTACGGAGGACAGCGGAGTTTGGGCTTTTAGTATCTCCAAGAACGCCGCCGATTCTTTGGTGGAACAGTTGAACCGCGGAACCGCCAAGGTTAGGGCCAAGGTGCAGGTGAAGAGCGGGCCGAGCGTATTGCGGAACATCGTGGCGTCGATACCCGGTTCGGATCTTCCCGGGGAGACCATCATGTATTGCGCCCATACTTCGGGAGTCAAACCGGGCGGCAACTGCGCCGAAGGGCCCGGCATGTTGGTGGAGCTGGCCGGAGCCATGAAACAGGCCATAGAGGCAGGGGAAATACCCGCTCCCAGGCGGACAGTCAGGTTCCTCATCGGGTGCGAAGGTGCCGGTATCGGTGCCTATTTGCAGGATCATCCCGAGGAGACCGATGGGATGCAGGTCGCCTTCACCTATTGCAGCCCGGGGCATCGGCAGGATCTCACCAAGTCCAATCTCATGCTTTACCGCTCTCCCGATTCCGTACCTGGCTACATAAATGAATACCTCTCCGAGGTGGCGGTTGAAGGGCCCAAGGAAGCCGACTGGGTCGAAAAGGACGGCGGTAAGGAACTACCGCAGATCCGTTTCGCGGAGCACTTTTACACTCCATGGAGCGATAACGGGAGGTTTGCCGCCGCGGGCGTTCAGGCCCCGCTCTTTATGTCCTGGCCGGACCGCTATTTCCACTCCCAACTTTTGACCCGGGAAATAATCGATCCCGTGGTCTTACGCCGCGCCGCGCTGATCACCGGCGTCGCGGGTCTGGAATTGGCCTCAGCAGACGGTAAGGACGCGCAAAGGATAGCGCGACTCGTCGCTGGCAAGGCCAGGTCGCGCTTGTCCAGGCTTGCCGCCCGAATTGGAGAAGACGGGCGCTCCGTCGCCCGAGGACGCAGAATGCTCACCGATCGTGCTAAGATGGATTCCGCTGCGTTACGTCGCCTCCTCGAGTTGGCCGACGCCGGGGAGCGGGAAGATCTTTTGGCCGAAATTGAACGGTTGGAAGAAGAAATAGCGCGCGATTTGGAATCCGAACTGGCGAGGCTTCCGATGACCGACGGAGAAATCGAAACTTCCCCTGACGCCGATTTGGTGCCGAAGCGCATTTCCGACCAGCGGGCGCGCCGCTGGGCGGGTCTCGAATATGCCGACTTGCTCAAGATTGCCGAAATCCTTCAGG
>CAYLPL010000003.1:0-19069 GCA_964385545.1 uncultured Clostridia bacterium
TTCCGAGAGACTTTGCCCCTCCTGGATGCGCGCTGCCGCCTCGTCCATAATCTCGGCCATCCGGATACTCCCAGAGGTGGGGCCCGCCGTCTCCAGCGCCTGCAACATTGGAATACCTCCGGCCAGGAGGGTGGAAAGGGTCCGCGACAGCCGGGCCAGCGTAGTCTTGTGGAATATGTCGCCGAAAACCGGAAGGCGGAATTTCAATTGATCCCAGTACCTCTGACCCGATTCGCTGGAGAGATAGGTCCGAAGACCGAAAACCAAGGCTATTGCAGCCAGGAAGTATAGGTACCAATACTGTCTGAAAGAGTCACTGAGCCCCACGATCAGCCTGGTCGGCAGCGGAAGGGCAGCCTCGCTGGGGAACATCGCGGTAAAAACCGGGACTATGAAAAGTAACATTGCGATCATGATTATGATTGCGAAAGCGATGACTACCAGCGGATAAAAGGTGGCCGATTTGATGTTGTCCCGAAGGCGCTTGTCCTTGTCGAGCTGATCCGAGAGTCTACCAAGAACATCTACCAGGTTACCGCCGATTTCGCCGGCTCGAACCATATCGACATACATCGGCGAGAATATGTCGGGATAGACCCGCAAAGACTCCGAGAAGCTCGCACCACCCTCCACGCTGGTGGCTATTTCCGAAAGCGCCTTGCGAAGGGTGGGGTTGGGAGCCTGATCCGCCAGCGCATGAAGAGTGCGTATCAGGGGAATACCGGCATTTAGCATCGAGGCCAGCTGCCTGCTGAATAGGCTCAGGTCGCCGATGCTCACCGACTTCTTTATTTTGAACGCATTCTTCAGCGGCGATTCCCGCACCTGTTTGATCTCGAGCGCGGTGTATCCCAACCGCCGGAGTCGATTGACCGCGGCCGTCTCGCCGTCGGCCTCCAGTTTTCCAGTATGGATTTGTCCGGAACTGTCCAGTACCTGATAAGAATAGAACGGCATAATCCAGCCCCAATCGATGATCGCCTTACGCCAGGCTCCTTTGTGATTTCCCCAATACTCCGCCGATAGAAACCCGAAGTGCGAGTATCATTCAAGCATCGTCTCCAATTTTCCTGCAAGTATACGCGAAATCTGGCTAACAACTGTGTGACAACGGCGGATCCCGGGCCGGGCTCAATCGACACCCCGAGAACTCGTAGCCGCGTCACCGAGCGTCGTGACCGCACCCTCCATGGGAACGCCTTCCCCCGGCCACCAGAAGTAACACCTAACTTCGGTATGATCCCCCCGCCGGATTAACCCGAGATCCCAAAGGCGCGCCCGTCCCAGGCGCACGTCGGAGGTCCGCATTCGCGCCAGGAGATCCTTTAGCGCCAAGAGGAACTCTTCGGGATCGGTGGAACCCGCGGCCAAATCCAGGCGTCCTATTACTGTGTGCAGGCCAAATCTTCTTCGCATCTCGTCCACGAGTTCCACCTCCCGTCAATCCAGCTTCCGTGTGAGTCCTGCCCTGATCAAAAGCGACAGGATAATCCTTTCGAAAAGCCTAGCCAGCCTGGTTCCGATAAACTCGCGCCTGGAAAGCGGCACTACCAATACGGTGATCATACCCATACGATTGCCTCCGATTACGTCCGTGAGAAGCTGGTCCCCCACCACCGCGGCTCGCTCGGGAGAAACGTCGAGCTCCTCGAGAAGCTCCCGGTAGCCTCCGCGTCGAGGTTTCGCGGCGCGAGAGATGGCCGGAAGGTTCAACTGTTCGGCCCATCGTTCTACCCTCTTTGGAAGGGCGTTGGACAAAAGGCCGACGCGAAACCTCTTTCGCGCTCCGCTGAGCCAATGCAAAACCCCCCCGTCCATTTCGTCCGAACCCCAGGGGACAAGTGTATTGTCGAGGTCCAATAAGAGAACCTCGACTCCCGATTTCTCCAGCTCACACAAATCGACGCTCTCAATTCTCGATGTGTACATGTCGGGTACCAGTAGACCCAAAACCCCCCGCAAGCGACGTTCCCCTTCCTCTATCGGCATAGCGCGCATCGTCTTCAGAGATATCTCGCCCCTCGTCGTTCTCACTAACACATCGCCCGCAGGCACCGAGCCCACCCGGCGACGCACGCACTTCGGTCAGCGAGCACGACACTTCGTAGAGTCCCATAGACCAGAATCGTCGAGGGAAGGTGCGAAGAAGGGCTTGATCCGGCACCTATGATTACGAGATCACCGCCGATTCTCCTGCCGGCGGGCTCGGGGCTTACGGAATCCATATTCGATGACTCATACATCCATGCGTTAAGGATTAATTCTGCGCATCACCTTGTATTTCCTCTTCGGACGGAGATAATCGGAAAGACTCCGGGGGCAACGGCACCCCGGTATCGCCGGCAACTCGTTTCGGCGGCGGTGCCATCGCGGCAATCGATTGCGCGACATAACCCTCCACCAACGCGGGCAATCCCCGCATTGTCTCTTCGCCGGCCAAGAAGACTAGGACAGATATCGCGACCCCGGGGTGATTCGGTCGGAGGATCCGCGCGGGTTGTGCGACCACGGGTCACCGGTAACGAGATATGTTGGCCTGATGCTCCGCGAAGGTCTCCGCGAAGGCATGGGTGCCGTCATCTTTGGCCACGAAGTAAAGGTAGGGAACATCTTCGGGGTAGAGTGTCGCCTCGAGGCTGGCAACTCCCGGTGACGCTATGGGGCCCGGAGGTAATCCATCGACCCGGTAGGTATTATAGGGGGATTCCGTCTGCAAATCGGCGTCGCTGAGCTCGCCGTCGGGTCTGCCAATGGCGTAATGGACCGTGGCGCAGGCCTCCAGGCGCATTCCCCTTTCGAGCCTATTGTGAAACACTCCGGCGATAATACCTCGCTCTTCGGCCGTGGCCGCCTCCCTTTCCACGATTGAGGCCAGGGTAACAACTTCGTGGACGCTCATTCCCAGCTCGTCGGCTCGTTTGCGCCGCCCGGGATCCATGTACTCACCGAAGGCTCGCACCATGCGACGTACGATGTCCTCCGGTTCGGCATCCCAGGGAATCTTGTAGGTGTCCGGAAGGAGATAACCTTCCACGGGGTATTGGGCGGAATCATTCTTCGGCACCCATTCTTTCACTAACCCCCCATCACTAACCACATCGTTGAACTCCTCCTCCGTTCCAAAACCAGCGTCCACCAGTCGCGCAATAACCTGGGAAACCTTCAGACCCTCCGGCACCGTAAACTCGCGTTCCGATACCCGGCCCTCGACGAGATACCCCAATATCTCCTCGGGATCCATGGCCGCCGTGAGATGATAAAGGCCCGCCTGAATCCTTCCATCGTACCCGCGATAACGCGCGTAAAGGGAGAAAACGGCCCCATCGCGTACCAGACCCTTCTCCGACAAACCCGTCCCCACATCCGAGGTGGAAGCCCCCTGCTCGACCCGAAACTCCACCAGCTCGGTGGCCTCTGGATCCGGGGGTTGCAATGCCTCCATCACCTGACCGTAGCCCACATAGGCGATCAGGCCGAGGATTGCGAGGGATACCAGGGCGACCAACAGCATTCTCATCGGGTTCTTTCCTCCATCATGACCAATTGACTACCCCCGGCACGACGGTTATTCATCGCGTGACTCTTCCCAGGCAGAAGTAACGGCGTCCCATTCTCCTTCATCGTCGATCTCGCGCAATTCATAACCTTCTTTTGTGCGCTGAATGCGAAAGATGTAAGCCCTACCTTCCTCGTCCACGGGCGTACATACAACGTACTCCACGCCGTCGACCACAAGTATATCCAACACCTCAAAGGAATGTCTCGTTCCATCCGTCTCGTCGATCAGTTCCAAAACTCCGGATGCGGGGAGTCCTTGTCCCGGAGCAGATTCATCTCGCAAGATCGTCATCCCCCTTCGAATCTTCACGGGTCTCGTTGCGAATACGGGAGAGATAGCTGTCGAGGATGAGAGCTGCGGCCATCTTATCGATTACCTCCCGCCGGGATTTCCTCCTGACGTTGTCCCCAAGCAACACCCGTTCGGCGGCCACGGTACTGAGTCTCTCATCCTGCACCGCCACACATACCGCAAGCTCCGAGCGAAGCAGCTCAACCCACTCCATAACGTATTCTCCCGCGGGCCCTATTCGGCCGTCCATGCTCCTGGGAAGCCCGACCACCACCCGTTCCACCTCGCGTTCATCGATTAGGGAACGGAGACGGGCAATAACGCCCTCTTTGTCGGGCATCTCCCGGCTTCCGGACCCCCACCGCAAAACCTCCAGCGGTGAGGCCACCGTCCTCGAGGGATCACTGAGGGCCACCCCGATGCGGCGCCTACCGATATCGAGGGCCATGACGCGTGCCATAAATGCCGTCCCTTCCCGCGGGCGATCGCCCGCCACCCGGCCGTCGCGGTAATCGGCGGCGGAACCATAGTATTAATAACATACCCGCGGCAAATCCTCCTATGTGTGCCCACCAGGCCACCGGCTGGGAACCCGCGACGGCGGAAAAGCCGCTGAAAAGCTGCAGCAGGAACCAAAACCCCAAGAACAAGATGGCGGGGATCTCAACCATGGTCAAAAAGAAACCCAACGGTACCAAAGTCAATACCTTGGCGTAGGGAAAACTGATGAGGTAGGCCCCCAACAGCCCGGCCACGGCACCACTGGCACCGATAGTCGGCACCTCGCTGCCCAGATTCGCCATAACGTGGGCTAGGTTACCGATGGCCCCCGCCAAAAGGTAGAAAGCCAAAAAGCGAAGAGAACCCATACTGCACTCCACATTATCTCCGAAGATCCAAAGGTAAAGCATGTTGCTTCCCAGATGGAGCCAACCCCCATGTAAGAACTGGGCCGTCAGCAAAGGCACCAAGGTGACCCAACGCGAGGGGAATAGGACCATGAAAGGATTATCAATACTCGCGGGAACTACCCCGTACACCTGAATCACCCGGTACAACTCGTCCATCGGTAGCCCCAGCTGGTAAAAGAAGACTGCCGCGTTTGCCGCGAGGATGGGATACATCATCCAGGGCCTTCCCCGCGTCGTAATGCTATCCCTGATGGGTATCATGTCCGGGCCCCCTCGCTACTTGTGTACTCAAAATCCGAAGATATCACTCGATCGAATTCTCGGGATCAGATGCACCGACGAAGTAGGCCACCAGACTTTGGAGGAGCCTGTCCCTCTCCACCCTCTGCACCATGGCCCGCGCTCCGTCGTGTTCGGTGATGTAAGTCGGATCTCCGGACAGCAAAAAGCCGGTGATCTGTTCCACGGGATCGTAGCCGCGTTCCTCCAAGGCGTCGTACACGGCGGCCAAAACCTGCGCGGGTGCAACGTCACGAGGCCTCTTCGCGGTGAATATCCGGGTACCACGACATCCGCCGTAAGATTCTTCACTCACCGGGATCACCCCCTTCAGATATCTGCCTGGCGATTAGTTCTTTGCCCCGGCGCAACACGTCTTCGAGGAGGTCGGGGCGACCGCCTCCGGCCTGGGCCATGTCGGGTCTGCCTCCCCCTCCGCCACCCAGAAGTCGTCCGAGCTCGCGAACCACCTCACCCATGTGGGCCCCCTTACTTAGGGCCTCGGGCGTGGCGGCCCCGATCAACTGGACCTTCCCGTCGACGACGCTCGCCAGCAAGAAGGCACACTCACCCATTTCTTCGCGCAGGACATCGGCCATCTCGCGCAGACGATCGGGCCCGGGGGCTTCGACCCTTTGAGCCAATACGGCGATGCCTTCTACCTTCTCGGCACCATCCCCGAGTTCCTTGGCCTGCCTGTCGGCGAGGCGCGCTTCCAATCGCTCCCGCTCGCGTCGAAGCACTCGCAGGCTCTCCACCAAATCCTCCACCCGTCGCGGCACCTCCGAAGGAGCCACTTGCAACAGTTCGGCCAACGCGAGTCTCGAATCCTCCAGGTCTCGCGCCCACTGCAACGCGGGACGCCCGGCGACGCCTTCCAGTCTCCTGACCCCGGCCCCGACACTTTCTTCCGACAGGATCTTGACCATGCCGATCTCACCGGTGTTTTGGACGTGTGTACCGCCGCAAAGCTCCCGCGATACCCCTTCCACGGAAACCACCCGTACGGTTTCGCCGTAGCGATCCCCGAAAAGGGCCACCACGTCTGATTCCAGGGCGCGTTCCCGATCCATCCAGACGGCCGTCACCGGCAACGCGCTCAAGACCCCCTCGTTGATCCTATCCTCAACGCGGCGAATCTCATCCGGATGCATCGGCTCGGGATGGGCGAAATCGAATCGAAATCTCCCGGGTTCCACCAAGGAGCCCGCCTGGGCAATGTGGTCGCCGAGCACCTCTCGCAGGGCGGCGTGGATGAGGTGAGTTGCCGTGTGGTGACGCGCGATGTCCCGCCTCCTCGACCGGTCCACCTGGGCGACGACCACATCTTCGGGGCGCAATCGCCCCGACTCCACCCGGCCGAAATGCGCCACGACGTCCCCCGTTAAGCTGCGAGTATCTTCTATGACGACCTCTCCTTCGGGCCCCCGCAGAATCCCCGCGTCTCCCACCTGTCCCCCACCCTCCGCGTGAAAGGGAGTACGATCCAAAAAGACTACCACTTCCTCGTCGACCTCCGCCGACGGGACCAACTGCTCGCCCGCTATGAGAGCCACTACCCGGGCGGAAACCTCCAGGTGCCGGTATCCGACGAACTCCGTGGGGTCGAGATCTCCCACCAGCGATAGTAGCTCCCTTCCCTGTCCCTCGTTCTGCTCGCGGGCGGCCCTGGCGCGGCGCCGCTGTTCTTCCATTAGTTCCTCGAAACCAGAGCGGTCCACCCTCAATCCCCACTCCGCCGCCACGTCTTCGGAGAGATCCGGGGGAAACCCGAAGGTATCGTAGAGTTTGAAAACCTGCCCGGCCCCCAGCACCTCTTCGCCGCGATCCCTCGCATCGGCCAGCATTTCCTCCAGGTGATTCATGCCGGCGGAGAGCGTAGAGGCGAATCGCTCTTCTTCCCGCCTTATGACGCCGGCGATACTCTCCAGGCCGCGCCGAATCGCCGGGTAGGCATCGCCCATGATGGCGACGACCTCGGGTGCGAGGCGGTACAAAAAGGCCCCTTCGATCCCCAGGGCGGAGCCAAACCTGTACGCCCTCCTGAGTATGCGGCGCAGCACGTAGTCCCGACCTTCATTGCCCGGGAATACACCGTCGGCTATCAGGAAGACGCACGAGCGGATGTGATCGGCGACCACGCGGAAGGCGAAGTCCTCCCGGGAGTCGCCGCCCCGGTAGTGGCGGCCGCTCATTTCCTCCACCCGCTCTATCAGCGGAACGAAGAGATCGGTATCGTAGTTGGAGTCGACCCCCTGCAACACCGAGGCGACCCTTTCCAAGCCTAACCCCGTGTCGATCCCCTTGTGTTCCAGTTCATGCATCTCACCCGATTCGTCGCGGTCGTACTGCATGAAAACCAGATTCCAAATCTCCAGCCAGCGATCGCAATCGCACACTCCGATGGCGCAATCCTCGCCGCAACCGTGCTCGGGACCCCGGTCGTAGATGATCTCACTGCAGGGACCACAGGGACCGGTGTCCCCCATGGACCAAAAATTGTCTTTTTCCCCCAAACGGACTAGTCGATTCTTTACACCCGGGGCGACCTCGCGCCAGATCTCGGCGGCCTCGTCGTCCTTTTTGTAAACCGAAACCCACAGCCGATCGACGGGTAGATGCAACACCTCGGTGAGGAATTCCCATGCGTATCCGATCGCCTCGCGCTTGAAATAGTCGCCGAAAGAGAAATTGCCCATCATCTCGAAGAAGGTATGGTGCCGGGGAGTGGCACCTACCATCTCCAAATCGTTGTGCTTACCGCCAGCGCGCACGCATTTTTGCGCGCTCGTCGTCCTCGGGTGAGGAGGGGTCCTCCTACCCAAAAAGGCGTCCTTGAAGGGTACCATCCCGGCATTGGTAAAAAGCAGCGTGGGATCGTCCGCCGGCACCAACGAGGCACTCTCCACGCGCATATGGTCCCTATCTTCGAAAAAACGCAGGAACGCTTCCCGCAGTTGCGCCGAAGTCTGTATTCCCCGTCCCGATGAATGCATAAACCATACCTCCCGGTCGATTGGTCACCATTTTGACGCAAAAAATCCGCCCCGACAGGGGCGGGTTTTCCGCGGTACCACCCTGATTCCCGGGCCCATCGCGCCCGGCTCATTACGGCTGTAACGGGCCCTTCCCGTCGCGGGTTCCACCAGGCATTCCCCGCGTGCTCCGAACTGGCTTTCCCCCTCCGCCGGCGGAATCTCTCAGCCGCGGACTCCTTCTCTGTGGCTCGACCGCGAGGGGTACTTCTCGTCCATCATCGCCACGAACATACCATATCCGTTAACGCTTACCTGCGATTATAACACGAGGAGGCTTCCGACGCCGCCCCATGCCCCCATCGAATCATTGCAGACGGCCCAAACGGACGAATAGATGTACCGATAGTCCCAAAAGGAGCGGGTAGAGGAAGAACAAAAATCCCAGCTCCATCGGTGCCAGCGAGCGCGTAGCCGATACGATACCCTCTTTAGCCACATTCCCGAGATAATCGTACCAGGTACTCCAACCGAGCATTCCGGCTGCCACGTTAACTCCGATGGCGACCAGTAGAACGGTGAACCCGTAGCCTATGACCCGCAAGGCGACCAACTCCACACACCTCTCCTCATTATCCGCAACGTACGCGCGGGGAAACAATTCTTTGGACACCGCAAACGATTCCAAAAAACGAGGGCTAACCTGGCCAGTATTATCCCCTCGCGATTGGCCCAACGAATTCGGTACCCGACGACGGTTGCGAAGATCTGTCTCGACGCCAAAAGCGCCCACTGAGTACAAAACAACTTCATTGCGCAACAAACGGCCCTCGACATCCCCCGATCGGACATACCCGCGGAGCCCTGCCGTGCGCCGCCAGCCGTTTACCACTACCGTCAACGAGCTGGCGACGCTCCAAACTCTTCTGGCGGGGCTCGTCACGGAGTCTACGCGGTCTTTGCGGGCGTCGATATGCGCGGACGTTGCGCTCCCCGGGAACCGCAAAACCCGAATGCAACCCAACCTCGACGCCACGTTAGCCTTCACGAGATCCCGGTTCCGCCGGCAATTCAGCGCGGGTCGACGGTCGTGGATTCAATTATTCCCCCGCCCAGCAACAGTTCGTCGCGGTAAAACACCGCCGACTGCCCCGGGGTGACCGCGGGAACGGGCTCTTCGAATTGGATCGACGCGTCGGTGCCGGAAACCTCGACGCTCGCGGGAACCGCCGGCGCGTTATAACGCACCGCCACTTCCATTCGCCCGTCCCCTGCCAGATGATCCGGTGGAACGGTCCAGTTAACCCGGCTCACCTCCGCTCCCCGTGAACCCAAGTACTCCCGGGGTCCTACGAGGATGGCGTTTTGTTCGGGGAGCAGGCGCAAGACGTACATCGGTTCACCGAGGGCAATCCCCAGGCCGCGTCGCTGGCCCACGGTATAAAAGGGTAATCCGCGATGCTCTCCCACGACCCGGCCTTCGAGGTCCACCATCGGTCCCGGCGCGACCGCGTCGGGATAATGGGAGGCTATGAATTCGCGGTAATCCCCGAAGATGAAACAGACCTCCTGGCTTTCTGATCCTTGCGCCGAGGGTATGCGCAGGCGATTTGCCAGATCCCGAACCTCGTCTTTGCTCCAGGATCCCAGGGGGAAAAGAGTGCGGCGAAGCTGTTCCTGCGTCATCCGGTGCAATACGTAGCTTTGATCCTTGGAGGTATCGACGGCGCGGCGCAGGTAATACCAGTCATCCCCGCAAGAGTAAACCTTTCGCACGTAGTGACCCGTGGCCATGGAGTGCGCATCGATTATGCGCAACCTCTCCCACAGTGCTCCGAGCTTTATCTCGGGATTGCACACGACGCAGGGGTTCGGGGTTCTGCCGGCGGCATATTCCCGCACGAAATACTCGATCACCCGGCGACGAAATCGCTCCCTGAGATCGAACACCGAGTGAGGGATGCCCAAGTGATCCGCCACCGCGGCCGCGCGGCGGACGTCCGGGTCCTCCCCGGGAGCGTGAACCACGGACATGGTGACCGCCTCTACCTGGTATCCCTCTTGGAGCAGCAGTGCGGCGGCGAGGGAACTGTCCACGCCGCCACTCAATGCCACCGCGACCTTCATCTCGTTACTCCTCCTCGCCGTCTCCTTCGATGCGACGCCGGTAGTCTTCGATGGCGTCGTGCAGTGCGTCTGCGGCGAGATTGGAACAGTGCAGCTTATTGGTCGGCAATCCACCGAGGGCCTCGGCCACGTCGCTGTTGCTTATGCCCTCGGCTTCCTCCAGGGTCATCCCCTTGGCCATCTCGGTCACTATGGAACTGGTGGCTATGGCGGCGCCGCAACCGAAGGTTCGGAACTTAATATCGGTGATGACGTCGTCTTCCACCTTGATCTGCATAGCCATCATATCGCCGCAGACCGGATTCCCGACCCGTCCTTCGCCGTCGGGATTCTCGATCTCGCCGACGTTTTGGGGATTGGTGAAATGCTCCATCACTTTATCCGTGTAATTCATCACTATCTCACTCCTCGAAGGTGTCATCTTCGCCAGGCCGCCAGGCGGACATGGCGCGAAGCTTCTCCACGATGGGAGGCAGTGTATCCAGGACGTAGTCGATTTCTTCTGCGGTATTCTCCCGCCCCAGGCTTAGACGGAGCGAACCGTGGGCGATCTCGTGCTTCAACCCCATGGCCAAAAGCACGTGCGACGCCTCGAGACTACCCGAAGTGCAGGCGGAGCCGGAAGAGGCCGCGATTCCCTGCATGTCGAGATGCAAAAGCATCGCCTCGCCCTCCACGCCCGGTATACAAACGCTGACGTTGTTCGGTAAACGCTCGGTGCGATCACCGTTGACGAAAATCTGGGGAATCCTCTCTTCCAATCCGGAGATGAGTCTATCCCTGATGGATGTCATGTGCTTCATACGGTAATCCAACTCCTCCGTCGCCAGCGCGCACGCCTCGCCGAAGGCAACTATCCCTGGGACGTTCTCCGTGCCCGCCCGTAGACGGTGCTCGTGGTGTCCCCCGTGAACTTGGGGCCTTATCTTAGTACCGCGACGAACGTAGAGGCAACCGATTCCCTTGGGCCCGTACATCTTGTGGGCGGAAAAACTCGCCAGGTCGACCCCGAGTTTCTCGACGTCGACCGGTATCTGCCCCGCCGCCTGCACGGCGTCGGTGTGCATCGTTATTCCCCGCTCGCGGGCGATGGCCGAAATCTCTTCAATGGGTTGTATGGTACCTACTTCGTTGTTGGCCAGCATTACACTTATCAGGACGGTGTCATCCTCGATGGCCGCCTCCACGTCGCTGGGGTCGACACGACCGCTCGAATCGACGCCTACTCTGGTAACGCGAAAGCCCTCGCGCTCCAGCGCGTCGCAGGTATGCAATATCGCGTGATGCTCCACGGCGGTGGTTATGATGTGGCCCCCGGGCTTTTCGGAAGCCTCCACCACGCCGCGGAGGGCGAGGTTGTCCGCCTCGGTGGCTCCTCCGGTGAAGATGATCTCCCGGGGCCCAGCACCGATAAAGTCCGCCACGCGGGAGCGAGCCTCCTCCAGGAGTTCTTCCGCGCGTCGTCCGAAGGCGTGAACGCTGGAGGAGTTACCGTAATCGTTCAACATGCAATTCATCGCCGCCACCGCGGCCCTCGGGTGTACCGGTGTCGTAGCCGAATGATCCAGATATACTCTTTTCACGTCTTTACCTCCCGACTAATTCTTCGTCGCCTCGCGGGTTTCGTCACCTTCACAGAATATATCGAAACTGGTCATCTCCAGATTATCGGGGGAAATGAGATCCGCCAGGTTAATGGAATTGACCACGTGATTGACGCTGTCTCTGACTAACATCCAGACGCGGCGTGCCGGACAAATGTCCGCGCGCGCGCACACCTTCGTGTGATCTTCGACGCATTCGACGGGGCTTAGGGAGCCCTCCAGCACTCGGAGGACGTCGCCCACCGTTATTTCCTCGGGGGGCCGAGATAAATAATAGCCACCCTCCGGCCCGCGTACACTCCGCACCAGACCGGCGCGGCGCAGGGGAGCCAGCAGCTGCTCCAGGTAGCTTTGAGAAAGCCCCTGGGCTTCGGCTATGTCCCGGTTCGGTATGGGACCCTCACCGTAGCGATCGGCGAGGACGCTCATCGCCCTCACCCCGTATTGGCCTCGAGTGGATATCTTCACGCTGTCCCTCTCTTTCCCGAGTAATTTGCTCAGGATTATCGGGAACAGCGTAACATCGGTCCAGGTGGGTGTCAAGCGGGGAAAGGAGAAGTCCATTTTTGCCGTGTCGGCGCCGATCGTTTGGGGAAGGGGTGGCGGGGACGAGGTGAATCGCGCAACAGCATAATTATCTCGTCGTCTTTGCTCACCTTTCATAGGGCGTTTCGGGAATGGCCCCTCGACTTAGTGTTAGGGGATGGGACAGGCCGAGACGAAAGCGGACGCGAAAGCCCGCCTCACCCTTTCGTCCTTCGGCATTTCCCCAGCGCGCTATCCTCAGGAGGCCCTTTCGGGCGCCCCGCGTATCACCCAACCGCGGGTGCGGCACGAACCCAAACGAAGGTCGGGCACGAGCGGCTCGGGGACTGCCAGAGCTTAAAGATAGCCATATCGAAGGAAGGTACACCGCATTCTGCGAAATGTCAGTCCCCGGAATTCACTACGACTCGGCATCCACCATATGAAGTGGACTATGTGCTGGGACTTTGGAAGATGGATAGGCCATGTCGCCGACGGGGAAAGTTTCGGCCACCGCCACCCGGGGTGACCTCGAATCTCGGGACAAACGCTCCTATCTGTGGTCGGCTTCGTCGCGCAGCTTCCGCAAACGCGCCAACAACCTCGCCTCGCGACCTCCCGCGGGGGGATGATAATAGGCACCGCGTTCAAAACCCTCGGGCAGATAGCGCTGCTCCACCCAACCTCCGGGATGATCGTGGGGATACTCGTAGCCCTCTCCCCGACCCAGATTTCGGGCCCCACGATAGCCGGCGTCGCGCAGGTGGACCGGCACCCCGGCCGCCCTGCCTCGCTCGACGTCACGAAGGGCGGCATCGATGGCCAAAGCGGAGTTGCTCTTGGGGGCGAGAGCTATGTACAGCGCCGCCTCCGAGAGAATTATGCGGCCCTCGGGCAAGCCCACCCTATCCACGGCCGCAGCGGCCGCCTCCGCCACCACCAGCGCCTGGGGGTCAGCAAGTCCCACGTCTTCGGCGGCGTGTATCACCAGGCGGCGAGATATGAAGGAGGGATCCTCGCCAGCGTAGATCATGCGCGCCAGCCAATAAAGGGTCGCATCGGGATCCGAACCCCTCATGCTCTTGATGAAGGCGGAGATGGTGTCGTAATGGGCATCACCGTCGGCGTCGTAAACCAGTGCCCGGCGCTGGATGGATTCCTCGGCAATTTCCAGCGTAACCCATCGCGTACCGTCTTCGGGATCGGGTTGTGTGGTCAGTACCGCCAGCTCCACCGCGTTCAGAGCCGAGCGGGCGTCCCCTCCCGCCACCCGGACTATATGATCCAGTGCCTCGGGTGCGATCCCGGGATCGTATTTCGCCAGACCCCTCTCTTCATCTTCTAAGGCCCGTCGTACGATCTCTTTCAAATCCTCTTCCTCGAGCGTTTGCAATTCGAAGACCCGGGAACGCGATACCAGTGGCGCGGTCACCTCGAAGTACGGATTCTCCGTCGTGGCGCCGATGAATACCACTGTTCCCTTCTCCACCGCCGGCAAGAGGGCATCCTGTTGGGACTTATTAAAGCGATGCACCTCGTCGACGAAGAGGATGGTTTTTCTACCGGACAATCCCAGTTCCTTTTCCGCCTCGGATATGACCCGTCGCAGGTCCGCGACTCCGCTCATGACCGCGTTGAGCTTTTCGAAATGTGCGCTGGTAGTCCGGGCGATTATTTCGGCTATGGTGGTCTTTCCCGAACCGGGCGGCCCGTAAAGGATCATGGAGGACAGACGATCCGCATCCAAGGCCCGACGCAACAGTCGACCCTCGCCGACTATGTGATCTTGTCCCACCAATTCTTCGAGGGTCCGAGGTCTCATGCGATCGGCCAGAGGCGCCCGCTCCCGCTGAAGTTTTTCGCGTCTTTGATCGAAAAGGCTCATCCGAAGCACACTCCCTGACCACCTTCGCCGGGGTATCCAAATACCCCGGCGAAGGGATTTCTCCCGGGGATCCGGACCTATCTTGCCGGATCTGGGACATACCTTTCAAACCACTCCAGGATCCTCTCGAGTCGATGTATGCGATGCCAGGGGTGTCCGCCCCGGGAAAGTCCGTGGCTCTCCCCGGGATAGCGAATCATTTCCGTCTCCACTCCCTGGGACTTCAGGGTAGTGTAAACCTGTTCGCCCTGTTCCACGGGGCACCGGTTGTCCTCCTCGCTGTGGATTACCAGCGTGGGAGTACTCACCCCATCCATGTAGCGCACCGGCGATTGCTGGTGATATTTCTCGGGATTCTCCCACGGTCTGCCGTCGTACATGTCGGACCAAAGCGGTCCCAAATCGCAGGTACCCCAGAAGCTGTATATGTTGGAGACGCATCGCATGGTGATCGCGGCGCGGAACCGGTCGGTGTGGCCTATGATCCAGTTCGTCATGTAGCCACCGTAGCTGCCCCCGGCCACCCCACACCGATCCTCATCCAGCTTCGGGTTCTCCTTTAGGGCGGCATCCAGCGCGGCCATGACGTCGGCGTAGTCCACATCGCCCCAGCCGGGCTGGATGGCGGTGCGGAATTCCTCACCGTACCCGGAACTGCCCCGGGGATTGCAGAACACCACGGCATAACCGGCGGCGGCGAGGAGCTGGAATTCGAAGAAGAATCCACCGGTATACATCGCCGCGGGCCCGCCGTGTATCTGTAATATGACGGGTAGACTCTCCCGTTGCGATGCATCGGGGGGCATCATTATCCACCCGTCGACGAGGGGAGAATCTCCGTCGGCCCGGAAGGTGAATCGCTCGGCCACAGCCACGTGACGGCTACCCAGGATATCCCCCGAGGAGAGGTAGGCCACCGCCTCGCCGATCTTCTGTTCCCGGGCGTCGGGCACCCGATCGGAAAACTCGCCCGCGGCTCCCGCCGGTTCGCGATCCTCGAGCGAAAGCAGGTGTACCTGACCGGGATTGCGGGGGGTTGACAGCGCGATTACCCCCAGGGAAAGCTCCGGTCTCAGGTGGGCGTTGAATATGGCGCGATCACCCGAGGTAAGCAAATCGACCCTGCCGTCGGCGATGTCGACGCGGACCAACTGGGTGGTACCGCGTTCGCTGGTGTAGTGGAAAAGGTGCGATCCGGTAACATCCCACGTGATTTGCATATCCGGGCCAGAAAACCCCATGTCGCCGATGGCGGTATTGCCGAAGGCGACATCATGATCTCCGGTCACCTCGCGCGGTTCGAACTCCTCCATCGCGCCCGGGTCGTCGCCTACCTCAACGATCCACATCCTGTGGTGATCGTACCAGCCGGGACGAGTTCGCTCGAAACCTAGATACGCCACGCTTCGCCCGTCCGGCGAGAAGGCGGGACAACTCACGTCTCCCACGCTCGCGGTCACCTTGATGGGATCTCCACTCCCGGTGGGAAAGAGCCAAAGATCCCGGAATCGCTTCGGATCCGGATCTGGCTCGCGACAAGCCGCAACCGCTATCCATTTACCATCGGGAGAGAAGGCGGGATCCGCGTGATCGAAATCGCCGAAGGTTAGGTCGACGGGCTCGGCGAAACCCTCGTGGTCCGGATCAAAGGCGATCGTCGCCACATGGCTCCTCTTGCCCTTCAAGAACCCTATGCCGTCGTGTTTGTAAAGCAGCCTGTCGATGTGGCGCACGTCTTCGGTGTATTTGTTATAAAGCCGCCGCAACCGGTCTTCTTCGGCGTCTTCTTCGGCTTCTTCGACCTCGAGAACTCCCCGTTCGGGATCGCAACGGACGGTGACGGTCAACCCATCACCGAGCGGAGACCAGGCAAACCCCTCCACTCCCCCTTCGATGCGGGTCAGGGGCCTCGGCTCGCCACCGTCGGTGGGAGCATACCACACCTGCTTGCCTATCTCGCTTCCCTCCACCCGCCTATCCGACAAGAAGGCAAGGTGGGCACCGTCGGGCGACCACCTGGGATGGGTATCCCGATGATAGCCCGAAGTGAACCGGCGCGGTGCCGAGAACTCGACCTCGGCGCTCTTTTCGGGAAAACCGGGAACATACGAGTCCGGCCCGGGACCCGAGGCCACATCTAAAAGGAGCACGGCGCTTTTGTACCCGTCGTTTTCGGGGTCGACCCGGTGCTCCACGAAGGCAACCTTACGCCCGTCGGGCGATAGGCGAGGGTCGGACGGGAAGGTAAAATGCAACAAGTCAAAGGGTTCGAAGGTTTCGATCAAACATATCTTCCTCTCAAAACTCCTGCTGCCTAGCGGCGGTTTGAGACCACTTCGCGTACGCAGTCGATGACAGTATCGATGTCTTCGTCGGTGATTTCGTAATGGGTTACGAAGCGGATCCTCTGCGGTCCCGTGGGATTCGCCTTCACTCCCAGGGCGTCGAGATCGGATAAAAAGCCCGCCGCCGTGTCGAAGTCGGGATCCACGTCGAAGATGATCAGGTTGCTTTGCACCGTATCGAGATTGACCTTAAAAGGATCCATGTTCGCCAGGGCCTCGGCCAATCTGCGGGCCCGGGCGTGATCCTCGGGCAAACGCTCGACCATTTCGGTGAGGGCGACGACACCGGCGGCCGCGATGATGCCTGCCTGTCTCATGCCCCCGCCGAGGGCCTTTCTGGTCCTACGGGCCTCGGTTATGAAGTCGGCATCTCCGGCCAAAAGCGACCCGACGGGGGCGGCCAGTCCCTTGGAGAGGCAGAATTGTACGCTGTCCACCGGGGCCGTGAGCTCCCTGACGTCCACTCCCTGGGCCGCCGCCGCGTTGAATACCCGAGCGCCGTCGAGGTGGACGGGTACGCCGGCGTTGTGGGCCACCGAGGCCAGTTCCCGGGTCAGCTCGGGTGAGATCACCGTACCCCCGGCGCGGTTGTGCGTGTTCTCCAGGCACAAAAGTCCCGTTCGGGGGAAGTGAACGTTTTCCGGACGTATCGCCGCACGCACGTCCTCGGGTGCCGGAACGCCCATGATTCCGGGGAGGGTCCTGGTCTGCACCCCGCCGAACATCGCCGCGTTGGCACCTTCGAAGAAGAAGATGTGAGCCTGGCTTTCCAAAAGAATCTCGTTACCGCGATCGGTATGGGTCAATACCGCCGTTATGTTACCCATGGTGCCACTGGTCAAGAAGATGGCGGCCTCGTGACCCACCATCTCCGCCCCTAGTTCTTCCAGGCGATTGATCGTGGGATCCTCGCCGTAGACGTCGTCCCCAACTTCCGCCTCCGCCATGGCCTTTCTCATGGCTTCGGTGGGTCTAGTGACAGTATCGCTTCTGAGATCGATGGGTTTCATATCTGTATACGCCTCCCGATCCACTTTGTGATCCCCGATAGAATCGGGTTCACCACGCTCAAGGGTTTTCTAGAATGAGGGCTTTTTCCCTTCCCCCGGGGGGAACGGTGAAGGGTGATGAAATGGCCATCGCATCCTGGAGTTGGGGAAAGAAAAAGTTCGCACACCCGCCGTGCCGCGCTTCCCGCCTGTTTCGAACCTGGCTCGACAGGTGGGTGCCCTATGGCCAGCTTTGGCCGTCCCCTCGATGGGGGCTTGACCGCCACTGCCCCGCTCAGGCTCCCGGATAAATGGTGTTGGCTCAAACATCCGGCAGTCGCGAACACGGCAGGTGGTGCGAATTACGTAATAACGCACACTACCTGCGACGGAATTACTTGGATAAAGATTCCATATCCTCGGAACCCGTGTATATCCGCCGTCTTTGAGGCAATAATACCACAAGCCTTCTGACCCCGCAAGATACTACGCATCATCCCCGTCGCGCCACTTAAGCCCCAGTTCTGCGAGCTGTTCCTCGGACACCGGGGACGGTGCTCCGGTCATCAGATCGCGGCCGGTCGCCGATTTCGGGAAGGGAATCATATCGCGGATACTGTCCCGCCTCGCCAGCATCATGAGCAAGCGGTCCATCCCCAGCGCGATTCCGCCGTGGGGAGGTGCCCCGTAGCGGAAGGCATCCAACAAGAACCCGAACTGCTCACGCGCGCTGCGCTCGTCAAAACCTAGGGCGGCGAGGACTCGGGATTGCATCTCGGGCCGGTGTATGCGGATACTACCGCCGCCGAGTTCCACCCCGTTTAAGACCACGTCGTAGGCTCGTGCCCGGGCCCGCAACGGATCCTTTTCGAGAAGGTCGGCATCCTCCGGTCTCGGGCTGGTGAAGGGATGGTGTATGCTGGTCAAACCGCCGGTTTCCGCGTCGCTTTCGAAAAGGGGTGGATCGACGATCCAAGGAAACTCCAACCGGCGCCCATCCGCCACGAGATCCAATTCCGAGGCCAGGGAGCTCCTCAGGTTTCCGAGAATTGGATCGATCTCACTCCTCTCGCCGGCCATGAGCAACAGCAAATCGCCCTCCTCGATGTCGGCGATCCTCGCCATACCTCGAACCTCCGCCTCGCTTAAAAATTTCGCCACGGGGCTTCGCACCGCCTCCAGGCCTCCGAGGGGGCTCTGTTCCCAGACGAACCACAGTAGACCAGCGCCACCCCACTCCTTGACCCGGGCCTCCCACGAGTCCAGCTGGTTGCGACTGAAGCGAATCCCGCCGGGTACCCGTATTCCCTTAACCGCGCCCCCGGACTCGAGGGTCGAGGAGAACACTCTAAACGAGGAGTCCTCGACCGCCGCGGATACCTCGCGAAGCTCCAATCCGTAACGGGTGTCCGGCTTGTCGCTGCCGAACCGATCCATGGCCTCCCGATAGCTCATCTTGGCAAAGGGTACGTTCACCTCCACCTCCCAAAACTCCGAGAATAGATGGGCCAAAAGCCCCTCGGTCAACCGTTGCACTTCCTCTTCACCGACGAAGGACATCTCCACGTCTATCTGGGTG
>CAYLPL010000004.1:0-18666 GCA_964385545.1 uncultured Clostridia bacterium
GAGAAAGCATCCATCGGGGCCACCGGAACGTCGGAACCAAAAGCCAGGACAACGCCCGCCTCCGCCAAATCGCGTAGGGCATAGGCGCGCGTGCCCCGTTCTCCCCAATGACGTTGCACCAGGGGAATATCGTCGCCCAGGTGCGCCGGTTGTACAGACGCGATGACACCGATTTCCGCCATCCTATCGGGATGATCGTATTTGAGCAACTGCGCATGTTCTATCCTGTGACCGGTTATTCCGTTCCCGTACCTTTCGAGGGTGGATATCGCCAATTCGCAGGCCGCATCTCCGATGGCATGGATGAATGAAGGTAAGCCGAGAGCCGCCGCGCGCTGGACCAAATCGCCGAGCTGAGCACCATCTTTCAAAAGCAAACCGCGGTAAGTTTCATCGTCGGCCTCCTGGTAGGGTTCCTCCAGGTAGGCAGTCTGGGATCCGAGAGACCCATCCAACATTATTTTCAAACCCACCACGCCAAAGTAAGGGTTCCCCACTCCCCCACCCAGACCAATCTGCTCTATAGCAGCGAGAGAACCTTCGGGGATGGTAGCCCAGGTACGCAATGCCGGCGCTGCTTCCGCGGCCAGGCGCGACAATACTCTAAAGGCATCGCGCCCTTCGCACGACACGATTCCCGTAATGCCCAGGGAATTGGCGAGTCGGATTCCCCCGCGCACGGCCTCCAACAACTGATCTTCGGACGGCGGAGGTACCGCCTGGCGGACGGGTTCCATGGCAGAATCCAGGAGTATGCCGTTCGGGCGTCCGTCGGCTTCCCGTCGAATCTCGCCACCCGGGGGATCCTGGCTGCCCTGGGTGACTCCGACCTCTTCCAGGGCAACAGTGTTGAGCCAAACGGCGTGACAGTCTCTACTATATAGGGCTACGGGACGATCCCCGACCACCGCGTCGAGGACATCTTTGTCGGGAAATTCGTCCCCCGGCCAACGATTCTTGTCCCAACCGCCACCCACTACCCATCCCTTCGCGCGATCAGCGAGGCCGTCGTGCAAAGCCTCACCCACGGCCTCTGCCGCTTCACGGGCCGAATCGCACCCGGAAATGTCCACGCCGGTCAATACATCACAACAGTAGGATACAAAATGAGTGTGGGAGTCTATCAGGCCCGGGAGGACAGTCCTGCCGCGCAAATCAATCATCCTTTCATCGGCGGACTGTGGAGTATCGAGAGATACTATGATTCCGTCTTCGACGATGAAACCATCAGCCACGGGCCTTTCACGATTCATCGTGTACACGACGCCATTTCGGAATACCAACCTCATGCCTTCCACCCCCAACGAGGCTTTGAATCACCACTCTCTCACTTCCACTTCGCCCGACGTAGACAAATCCCTCGCGACAAAAATCCGGAACCTGCAGGCAAAGGGGAGTGATGGATCGGGATGAGCTCAATCTAGGTGCTAAATGGAAGACGAAACTGGGGGTTCACTCCCCGAAAGGCCTTGACATGAGGGTGGCTCGGACGTATCGGAGAATAACCTCACGATCCCTAACCCAAGGTCTCAAAGGGAAGGACCGGGGTGAAAAGGCAAACAACCCGGCGAAATCCGGAGACACCGCCGTCTTGCCCACCGTTTTGAAGAGATGTCCGTCGCGACATTAATGCCGACGTTCTAGATCGTCCCCGGACGAATCTCGACCGGAGAGATCACGAGGCGGCGGTTAATCCACCGATAATCGGGTCCCAGGGCGCTTGGCGCCCGGCCTCGGATAATTTGCGCTGTCTACTCTCTAATGGACCGTTTAACGTCGAGGGTCCTTGTCTGTCGCGAGGATCCCCATCCCCGGGCACCGGCAAACGCCGGCGAGGAGGTGAAAGAGTAGACAACTAAGACGAGGTAGGATCTTGCTGCGGGACGACGGAATCTCGAGTGTCAAATGACGAGGGGGGCGTCAATACGCCGCCCCCGAGTGTGCGCCTAGCAGGACTCGAACCTGCGCTCCCGGCTCCGGAGGCCGGTGCTCTAATCCGACTGAGCTATAGGCGCTGATTTGTAACAGTAATTATAGAGTACACCCGAACCCCTTTCAAGCCGGGTTACCGGCCTAAAATCACCAGTATCCCGAGGAAGATGAAGACACTGCCGGCGGCCAACCTGATAAACTCCGAGGGTACCACCCGCGCCAAGGCCGCGCCGAAGGTGACGGCGAGCAAGGAGCTCAACACCAGTGCCGAAGCCGCACCGAAGAACACCGATCCGGCATTTTTAGATTCCGCACTCATCATCATGGCCGCCACCTGGGTCTTGTCACCGAATTCGGCCACAAAGATAACAACAAAGGTCGATAGAAACATTCGCCAATCTATCGGCATGTCTATTCCTTCCCGGAAGAAGACTCCTCGTCTTCAATTATCTCTCTGCATTCGTGGCAAATCCCGTAGATCTTGAGATCGTGATCTACTATGGTGAAGCCAGTTCTACGAGAGATTTCGTCCTCCACATCTCCCAAGAGATCCTCGTCCACTTCTTCTATGGCGCCACAGCGCACGCAAACCAAGTGATGGTGCTGGTGTAGTTCACTGGTTAGTTCGTAACGGGTTCTCCCGTCTCCAAAATTCACGCCACGGATGATGCCGAGGCGCTCCAATAGGTCGAGAGTTCGATAGATTGTGGCAAGGCCCACGTCGGGCAACTGCTCTCGCACGAGCTGGTGCAGATCTTCGGCTGAGGGATGTTGGTCCTCGCAATTCAGTAGAGTCCCCACTATTATGCGGCGCTGCCGGGTGAGCTTAAAATCCCCTTCCTGCAGACGTCGGTATACCCTTTTCGCCTCGGTGGATTCCGACACTTCAATCACTCCAGTCACTGTCGGGGGGCTTTATGGCCCCCCGGGTCGCGCGGACGATCCGGCCCACTTCCGCTTCAGCAGAATCTGTCTTCGAGTACATCCTTGAGGGTCGGCGTCCCAATCTCCTGCAGTTCATACCGAACGCGTAATGCTGGCCTGTCGAACTCGATCAAGCGCCGGAGATCTATGGGTGTTGCTATTACCACTAGATCCACATCTGCCGCCTCGATGGTAGCCGCCAAATCAGCAACCTGAGCCGTGCCGTAGCCCATGGCGGGCAAAACGGAACCGATTCTCGGGTACTTATCAAAAGTATCCGTTATACTGCCCACGGTAAATGGCCGCGGATCGATAATCTCCAAGGCTCCGTACTTCTCCGCGGCTATGACGCCGGCACCGTACTGCATGTCTCCGTGGGTAAGAGTGGGGCCATCCTCCACCACGAGTACTCTCTTTCCTCGAATTCGCTCGGGGTCTTCGACGAAGACGGGCGAAGCGCCGTCTATAAGCAAGGCCTTCGGATTCGCGGAGGCGATCGCTTCGCGCACCGCGCGCACTCCCTCCGGCGGGGCCGTCTCTACCTTGTTGATGAGTAATACGTCGGAGCGACGTAGATTGGCCTCTCCCGGGTGGTATAGCATCTCGTGTCCCGCACGGTGAGGATCGACCAGGGTTATGTGCAAATCAGGTCGATAAAAGGGCAGGTCGTTATTACCACCATCCCAAAGGATTACGTCGGCTTCTTTCTCTGCCTGCCGCAGTATGGCTTCGTAATCGACCCCTGCGTAAACCACCAGGCCTCGATCGAGGTGGGGCTCATATTCCTCTCGTTCCTCAATGGTGCATTCGTGTTTATCGAGATCCGAGTAATCCGCGAAACGCTGCACCGCCTGGGCAGCGAGGTCGCCGTAGGGCATGGGATGTCGTATCACCACGACTCGCTTACCCATCTCCGTAAGTATATCGGCGACTCGACGCGTCGTTTGACTCTTTCCCACTCCCGTGCGAACCGCGGTAACCGCCACGACGGGCTTCGAGGATCGCAACATGGTCTCCTCGGGGGGAAGGAAGCGAAACCCGGCGCCGGAGGCCAACACTCGCGATGCCCGGTGCATGACGTATTCGTGCGAGACATCGCTGTAGGAGAATACCACCTCGTCTATGGCCGCCTCCTCGATGAGATCCTCGAGTTCCTCCTCTCCCCGAATGGGTATTCCGTCGGGGTAGTTTGGGCCGGCGAGCCCGGCAGGATAGGATCGCCCCTCTATATCGGGAATCTGTGTGGCGGTAAAGGCCACGACTTCGTATTCATCTCTGTCGCGGAAGTACGTGTTAAAGTCATGAAAATCACGTCCCGCGGCACCCATGATAAGCACTCTCACTCTATCGTTCGACATCGAAAACCTCCCGAATTGGTTTCTTTCCATTACATTGTCAAAGTCATTATGGCCTTTTGTGCGTGTAAACGGTTCTCGGCCTGGTCAAACACCACGGACATTGGGCCATCAATAATCTCGGCGGTCACCTCTTCTTCACGATGTGCCGGCAGGCAATGCATGAAGATGGCCCCGTCTCCTACCTCCCTCCAAAGCTTTGAGTTTACCTGATAGGGCTGAAGGATTTCGAGGCGTTCAGATCTTTGTTCTTCCTGCCCCATGCTGGTCCATACGTCGGCGTAAACCACATCGGCGTCAGAAACCGCCTCGATTGGATCCTGTGTAATCGTAATCCGGGCACCACTCTTCGTAGCGTCCCCGAGAACCAGCCTGGTGACATCGGGGTCAGGTTGATGCCCTTCGGGAGAGGCGATACGGATATCCATTCCCATCTTAGCTCCGGCGAACATCAGCGAGTGGACCATGTTATTGTTCCCATCACCCGTAAACGCAAGCTTCACTCCCCGAATTCGCCCGAGCTTCTCCCATATGGTGAGTAGATCCGAAGTCGCCTGACACGGATGCAAGAGATCCGTCAGACCGTTGATGACGGGTATATCGGAGTGACGGGCGAGATCAACCACGTCCTCATGATTGTAAGTTCGGATCATTATCCCGTCCAAGTAGCGAGAGAGCACCCGCGCGGTATCGTCGATGGTCTCTCCTCTGCGAAGCTGCAGTTCGTCGGCGCTGAGGAATAACCCGACGCCGCCAAGCTGCCAGATACCCACCTCGAAGGAAATCCTGGTGCGGGTGGACGGTTTGGTGAAGATCATGCCGAGCGTCTTGCCCTCGAGGGGACTATCCCTCAAACCGGCCTTGACCCGGAGCTTCATCGCTCTGGCCGTCTCCAGGATTTGCCAGAGCTCCTCGGCGGTAAAATCATGCAACGATACGAAATCGCGGGCTTTGAGATCCTTAGCCATAGCCAACTCCTCCTTCTGTTCATCTCGTTGTTCGTGCGGGTATCAGAGCACTACATTGGCCTGGGTTCCGCACGCAGCACATTTCCCCAGTTCGTCCATGCCGACGATCCTTACCCGATACCCGGAACGTTCGATGAGTGTATTGCCACACTTTTTGCATGAGGTGTCGTTACCACCCGGTATACTGACGTTACCCAAGTAAACATTATTCAATTCCTGCATGGCCAACTCCTGCACCCGTTTCAGCGTTTCGAGGGACGTCGCCGGACGTCGCATACGGTGGTGAGGAAAATACCGGCTGATGTGCAGGGGAATATCCCGATCCATACTGGCCAACCATCGAACGAGACCGGCGACGTGATCGGGATCATCGGTACCCTCGGGTATCACCAACAGCGTTATTTCCACGTGCACGCCGGCCGCCACGGCGACCTCTACGTTTCTTCGAACTGTGCCCAACTCTGCTCCGCAATATCTTCGGTAAAACTCTGCATCGAAGCCCTTGACGTCTATGTTACAGGCGTCCACCCATTCCAAGATGGAAGACCACGGCTCTGCGTTGGCGTAGCCATTGGTCACCAGCACGTTGGAATAGCCCGCATCCCTGACGCGTGGCGCCGTATCCATCACGTATTCATACCACATCAGAGGTTCCGAATAGGTATAGGCCACGCCGGAGCAGTTCCCCTGGTCATACTCTTGCAGCATTTTCACGCATTCATCGGGGCCCAGATAACTCCCCGGGATTTTCCCCGTCGGGGGTGAGGCCAGTTCCCAATTCTGGCAAAAGGCACATGACATATTGCAGCCGGCCGCTCCCACAGAAAACAATGCGGTGCCGGGTTTGAAATGATATAGCGGCTTTTTCTCGACCGGATCCATCGCTGCGGCCGCGACCAACCCGTAGTTGAGGGCGATGAGCTCACCCTCCCTGTTCTCCCTCACACCGCAAACGCCCCTCGATCCCGGGGGTATTAGGCATTCATGGGGACATAGGCGACAGGGTATACGCCCATCCTCGCGAACTTCGAGAGCATACATTCCCCGCCTAGGAAGGACCATAACGAGTCACCTCAAAACGGAAGACCTCATAATCGCCTGAACCGGGTGCAATCCCCGCCTTCTGGCAGGCGATTTTGAGCTGTTGCCTCACGTCATCGATGCCGGCAAGGTCGGGCAAGAGAAGACCGCTTCGACCTCCTTCGGAGACTATGACGCCGTATCTTCGGGGATCGAGATCTCCGACATCTGCCGGTTCCGACTCACCGAGTACGTCCACGGAGATCTCAATATCTCCCATCTCGCGAAAACTAACCGGGGGGAAGCGCGGATCTCGCGTCGCGGCAGCAATCGAGTTTTTGATTATCTCCGCCGCCAGGTTTTTCTCCGTCGGTTCCACCGTCCCGATACAGCCGCGCAACTGGTCGTCTGAATGTAACGTAACGAAACAGGCAGCGGGTGCCGCCAGGGTATCACTTAGGGCGTCGGGAATCGGTATAGAGTCACCCTCCGTCAGGTAATGGCGGATACTTTCACGGGCAACACCGGAGGGATCGAGTAAACCAGCATACTCACGGGGGGTAACCGTACCAACGGCATAACCCACTCCAAAAGGAGCCTCGTAGGAGTAAAGCAAGGCTATGGGTTCGGGGTCTACCGTCCTTGCAGCGGATAGAGCCACCAACAGGGGGTAATAGCCGCACTCGCCCGCCCTCTCGATAACCTGGTCAGGTAGCTCCCAGAGGGTCTCGGGCTCTCCCCGACGAAACGCATGAACCAAGGCGAGATCAAACTCCCCGGCCCGGGGATCATACCCGGCGGGGGCTCCGGGCTGCAAACGATGCGATAGGTCTCCACTGGCGATCACCGCCGCCCGCAATCCGCGCTCGGTGCATGCCTCGTGCAACATGCTACCGAATCTCCACAAATCTTCTCGATAGAGTGCCGGGTAACCAAAAACCACAGCGGGCAGTTTAACACCTTCTCTTCTCAGGGCGAGAAGGGGCACTCCCACACCGTGATCTACATTGTCACCATACGAAGGATCAATTCGCAAATCGATGTTCGTTGCGCAAAGAAGATTTGAGATCGTCTCCATAAGTGCTTCGTCCAACGAAATATCCACGGCCAGCCCAGGGATGCCGAAGTTCGCAAAGTTGGCCGTGGCACAATCCCCGCCCAGACCAACGAGGCCACCGCGGCGCATAGGTCCATGGGGAGAGATGACTATTAGAGCTTCGGCGTCCAACTCCTTGAGCCACCCGGCGACTCGCGCCATCGCCACTTTGGTTTTCGCCACGCGTCTTGACTCGTCACCACCGATTTCTCCGAACAAAATCGGTGGGTGAGGAACCAGCGCGGTGCCGACTATGCCACCTTCCATCTTGCTCCACCTCCGCTTCATCGATCCTTCACCCGCAGTATAACATAGCGACGATACGGGACTGACTCGGTCACATCCCTGGGATCTATGACGAACTCGTGCGGACGCGGATCGGAGGGATGCCAAAGGGGCCATCCACAAAACCTAGACGGCCGAGCATTCGATAGGACCAAACGGATTGTGGGACTCTGGATGGCGTCGGATTCGGGGGTAACACGGCATCACCACTGCGTGACGCCGCAACCCGAGTCTGTGGGTGGATTGAAGTCCCGGCTACACCGGAGAGCGTTCCTCGGCACAGGTGAGGCCACGCGAAACGCGGCCGAGGCGATCTCCCACGACGTGTGCCATCATTCTAGGATGGACTCGACCACCCACTCGCTCAGCGCTTGGAGAACTGGGAAGCCTTTCTGGCCTTCTTCAAACCGTACTTACGACGTTCCTTCATGCGCGGATCGCGCGTCAAAAGGCCCTCGGACTTGAGACGCTTGCGCAGCTCGGGTTGCGCCTCGATAAGGGCGCGGGCGATACCGAGACGGAGCGCTCCGGCCTGTCCGGAGATACCACCCCCGTGAACGCGTGCCATCACATCGTAGTCGGCCAACGCGTTTACGACGCGAAGGGGAGTAAGGGCCCATTCTCGCATGGTCGCGAGCGGGAAATACTCGTCGATATCCTCATCGTTGACGATTATCCGCCCTCCGCCGGGAATCAATCTAACACGCGCGACTGCTTTCTTGCGGCGCCCCGTGCCCCAAAACTGGACTAATGCCAAGATCATCCCTCCTTTCAAATGAACTTAGAGTTCCACTTCCAAAGACTGTGGTGATTGCGCTTCGTGCGGATGGTCGGGACCGGCGTACACCTTTAGTTTCTTCGCCGTACGACGACCCAACTTGTTCTTCGGCAACATGCCCTTTACGGCCTTTTCCACGACAAAGGTGGGCTTGTCCCGCAAGAGATCACCGTATGCCGTGCTCTTCAATCCGCCCGGGTAGTTACTGTGTCGATGGTAGAATTTCTGCTGCGCCTTGCGTCCGGTCAGGACCACCTTGTCCGCGTTAACTACGATGACGTAATCCCCGGTATCGACGTGGGGAGTAAAGGTCGGCTTGTGTTTACCACGGAGGATTCGAGCAACGAATGTACTCAACCGCCCCAGGGGAACGTCCGAAGCATCGACAACCCACCAGTCGCGGGATACCTCCGCCTCCTTTGCCATATACGTATCCTTCATCGTATCCTCCCTCATTGCACTTTCGAGAACAATTCCGATTCTATCTACTGAGTCAACCAGCGTCAATTGTACCTAATCGAGCCCGTCGTATCCGACACGAACCAAGAACAAACCATGGGCCGGGGCTGTCGGTCCCATGGATGAGCGATCGCCCCGGTCCCGGGCATCACACATCTCTTCCAGGGTCATCCCACCTTTACCGATCTCCACCAGAGTACCCACGATAGTGCGCGCCATCTTATACAAAAACCCGTTCGCGATGAGATCCACACAGTACCCATGATGATCCTCTGTAATCCTTAGCTCATACATGTTGCGCACCGTGCTCGTCACCGGGCGCCCGGTCACCTGAAAAGCCGCGAAGTCTCGCTCACCCCGCAGCTCACTGCCGGCGCGCTCCATCGCCCTCGTGTCGAGATCGTCGAACAGGTGCCAGGCATAGTTTGCCAAAAATGGAAGCCCCGAATCGTCCCGACGAATGCGATAGCGATAGTGCTTCCAGTGCGCCCGCTCTATGGGATCGAAATCGTCGTCCACCTCACGGGCACCTTTCACCCAGATACCGTCGGGCAGTTCACGGTTCAGTGCGAGGGGCCATCGATCGACCGGTATTGATACGCTAGGTCTGAAGCATACTGCCTGGGCGAAAGCGTGCACCCCCGAATCGGTCCGACCGGCGCCTAACGCCTTCGTGGGTCTACCGTTGACTTTCTCCAACGCCTGGTGCAGTACACTTTGAACGGTAGGTTCCTCCCGTTGCTTTTGGAAACCGTAAAAGCCGCTCCCGTCATAGGCAACCGTGAGAAGAATCATCCCGCTATCACACCACCAAAGCGAAGGCGAAGCCGGCCGCCATCACTGCACCCACGGCGAAATCGACGGGATTAGGCTTCAATACTTTAAACCTTGATCTTCCCACACCACCGCGATAGCAGCGCGCTTCCATTGCCAGGGCCAAATCATCGGCACGTCTAAAAGCACTGACGAACAGCGGTACCAACAAGGGAACCATATTCCTCGCTCGCTGTACTAATCCACCGCTTTGAAAATCCGCTCCTCGGGCCATCTGTGCTTTCATAATGCGCTCCGCTTCATCTAAGAGCGTCGGGATAAATCTCAACGCTATCGTCATCATCATCGCCAACTCGTGGGCGGGAATCCCCACGCGGCGAAAGGGACCCAGCAGGTACTCCAATCCATCGGTAAGATCAATTGGAGCCGTGGTCAAGGTAAGCATGGATGTGGTCATTATGAGCAAGAGCAAACGGCAGGCCATGGTCGCGGCCTGATATATGCCCTCACGGGTTATCGTTAACGGCCCGATCGACTGCAATACTTCCCCCGGGGTCATGATAGCGTTCAGCGCGACCGTCAGGATGATTATGAACAAAACAGGACGGAGACCGCGCACCAGCATCCGAACCGGAACTTGCGCAACACCGGCCATGGCCGCCGTAATTAGGGCCATCACGCCATACCCGCTGAAATCTCTGACCAGGAACAATATGACCACATATCCCAATACCCCGAGTATCTTCGTACGCGGATCCAACCGGTGGATCAACGACTCACCGGGTAGGTATTGTCCTATGGTTACACTATTGCTGAACAAGGCTATCTCCCTCGAGTATTGCAGCTACTGCCTCGACACCCTCATCCACCGTAAAGATATCCAACGGCAGCGGTAGGCCAGCCTCACGTAAGCGAATCATAACCTGCGTAACCCGTGGGACGTCGAGAGAAAGGTTCGCGAGATCTTCAATTCTGGAAAACACCTCGCCCTTGGTCCCCTGCATCACGATCCGGCCTTCTGATAAGACAGCCATGCGATTTGCCAGCTGCGCCATGTCTTCCATGCTGTGCGAAACCATTACCATGGTGATGCCCCTGGAGTTAAGCCGACGTAACTGCTCCACCAGGCTGGCCCGTCCATGGGGATCCAATCCGCTGGTGGGCTCATCGAGAATCAGCGTGTTTCCGCGCATGGCGAGCACCCCGGCAATGGCCACGCGACGCATTTGACCCCCGGAGAGTTCGAAAGGGGAACGTTCGAGAATGTCTTCGGACAGTCCCACAGCCTCGGCAGCCCACCGGACCCGCTCGGAAATCTCACCGGGATCCAACTCCAAGTTCTTCGGTCCGAAGCCGATATCAGCCTCCACGGTCTCCTCGAACAACTGGTGCTCGGGGTATTGGAAGACCATCCCGACTTTTCGCCGCAACCGTCTCAGCGCATCCTTATCATGACCGATTTCCTCCCCGTCGACAATTACACGCCCGTCGGTGGGGAACAGAAGTCCATTCATGTGCTGGATGAGGGTGGACTTCCCGGACCCGGTAGGTCCCACGATACCGAGAAAATCTCCGTCCTCAATTCGGAGGTTGACATCGCTGAGGGCTCGATGTTCCCAGGGAGAATCGGGCGAATAGACATAACTTACGTTCACGAGTTCAATCGGCATACTGCCTCCACAAAGTGCTCGATCCGCGTTATCGTGGGGTCTATCGCGAATCCGCGCGAGGATAATCCGCGGGCCAAAGCGGTGACTACCGGCAGGTCTAATCCCACCGCGTCCAACTGCAGGCCTTCACCAAAAATGCTTTCAGGCTTACCGTCCGCGGCCACCCGGCCTTCGTCGAATACGACCACCCGGTCGGCCCCGACGGCCTCTTCCATGAAATGGGTAATGAAGACTACGGCCAAATCCCTATCGCGGCAGAGGTGGCGGGCAGTTTCCATGACGTCCAACCGCCCCCTCGGATCCAGCATCGAAGTCGCTTCGTCCAGGACCACGCACGCCGGCTCCATCGCCAATACTGCGGCTATCGCGACGCGTTGCTTCTGCCCACCCGACAGGTTATGAGGCTCACGTTTGCGTAACTCCGTGAGTCCAATTTCGTCCAGCACTTTGGCGAGGATTGCGTGCATCTGTGACGTCGGCACGCCCAAGTTCTCGAGGCCAAACGCCACTTCTTCCTCGACGGTGGTGCTTACCAGCTGGTTGTCGGGATTCTGGAACACCATACCCACCGTACGGCGAATATCCCACACGTTATCGTCGTCGGAGCTAGTCTTGCCGTTGACGATAACCTCGCCCTCGGTGGGTATAAGCAGGGCATTCATCATCTTCGCCAGGGTCGATTTTCCGGATCCGTTGCTTCCGACCACGGCGACGAATTCGCCGCGCTCAATGCAAAGATCCACACCCTTTACGGCCTTGATCTCACCCTCTTCGCCGCGGCGATACGTATAGCCAGCATCGCGGAACTCGATGAGAGGAGAGCCCGCAGATCGCACCGCGAGCGCCTCCCTCAAACCAGTTCCAGGATGGCCATCTTTGCACCATCGCCCCGTCGGGGGGCAGTCTTGAGTATCCTGGTGTAACCACCGGGTCTATCCTGATACCTGGGACCCAGGGTATCCACGACCTTCTTGGCAACATCCTCTTCGGTAACAAACGACAATACCTGACGGCACGCGTGCAAATCTCCACGTTTTCCAAGGGTTATGGCCTTCTCGCCAAGCGGCTGAGCGGCCTTAGCCCAGGCGTGCGTAGTCTCGACGCGCTCGTGCTCCAAAACGGAGGTCACGAGACCGCGCAACAGAGCTCTGCGCTCATCCTTAGGTCTATTTAGCTTCTTCGGACGCACGTGGCGCCATCTCCCCTCAAGGCACGAACCGCGGTTCGGGAACTATTCCGACTCCGACTCCGCCAACTGCATCTCGTGCTCTTCAAGTTTCTCGGTGATTTCATCCAACGACTTCTCGCCGAGGTTCCTAATCTTGAGCACCTCATCGGGCGTTAGGGCGACCAGTTCACCGATACAGTCGATGCCGGCCCTCTTGAGGCAATTGAAGGATCGAACGGATAGTCCCAACTCCTCTATGCTACGGTCGAGGAAGCGATTGCGCTCCTCTTCCGCGGGCTCGACCATCACTTCGGGCTCTTCATCGGTATCTTCGGTTAGCCCGACAAAAAGGGCCAGATGCTCCCTGATAACCTTGGCCGCCAATCCCACCGCTTCATCTGCCGTTATGCTGCCGTTGGTCCACACTTCCAATACCAATCGGTCGTAGTCGGTGATTTGGCCGACACGGGTATTCTCAACGGCAAAATTGACGCGGCGTACCGGACTAAAAATGCTGTCCACCGCTATTACGCCGATGTGTTGCCCCTCTTCTTTGTTCTCGGGCCCCGGGACATAGCCTCTGCCCTGGCGCACCGTCATTTCCATGTACAATCGCGCCCGGTGATCCAAGGTTGCGATATGCACGTCGGGATTGAGCAGATCTACGTCCGCCGGCAGCTTCAGATCGCCTCCGGTGACCTCGCCTTCACCCTCGATTTCCAGCCTTATTCGCTGGGGTTCGGTCGAGTGGACGCGAAGAACCAGGTCCTTGAGGTTCGTTATGATCTCGGCAACGTCCTCTACGACTCCCGGTACCGTATCGAATTGATGCTCCCCGCCTTCGATTTCTATGGTGGTTACCGCGGCCCCGGGAATGGAAGACAGGAGCACACGCCGCAAAGAATTGCCGAGTGTAGTCCCGTATCCTCGCTCCAGGGGTTCAACTACGAACTTGCGGTACGAACCATCTTCATTACCATCTTCATACCGGATGGTTGGTTTTTCTATCTCTAGCATCCGCCGCCCCCCTACATCGTGTAAACCGGACGCAATTCATCAGCGGGAATACATCTCGACGATGAGGTGTTCCTGCACGGGAATATCGATGTCTTCTCGGTTGGGCAGTCGAACCACGGTGCCCCGGTAGTTCTCCCAGTCCATAGAGAGCCATTCCGGAAGGCCGCGTGCGGCAGCGAGCTCGGCGAGCTCCTGGAAGCGCGGCAGCTGACGCGAGGCCTGCTTCAGATCTATGATGTCACCCTCACGAACCTCGTAAGACGGTATGTCCATCTTGCGACCATTCACGAGAAAGTGCCCATGACGAACGAGTTGCCGCCCCTCCGTACGCGAAGAAGCCAGGCCAAGTCGGTAAATGACATTATCCAGTCGGCACTCGAGATACTGAAGGAGCAACTCACCGGTAACGCCCTTGCGACGGGCCGCCTGCTCGTAGTAGCCGTGGAATTGGTTCTCCATCACACCATATATCCTGCGGGTCTTTTGCTTTTCGCGCAGCTGCAGACCGTACTCACTTTGTTTTCTTCTACGACTCTGTCCGTGCTCACCGGGCGCGTAAGGTCGACGCTCCATCGCGCATTTTTCGGTGAAACACCGGTCGCCCTTGAGAAAGAGCTTTTCACCCTCACGCCGGCAAATGCGGCATTTCGGGCCGGTATATCTGGCCAAAACTCAAACCTCCTTACTTTGCCTCAGCGACGTCGCTTCGGCGGACGGCACCCGTTGTGCGGTATGGGGGTGACATCTTTGATCGAACTAATCTCCAGGCCCGCAGCCTGAAGCGATCTGATGGCAGCCTCCCTACCGGAACCGGGCCCCTTTACGAATACAGCTACCTCGCGTAGACCGTGGATCATGGCATCTCGCGCTGCCTTTTCGGCCGCCATGCCGGCGGCGAACGGCGTACTCTTGCGCGACCCCTTGAACCCGACCGTACCGGAAGTACCCCACGATAGGGCATTGCCGGACTCGTCAGTCACCGTGATGGTAGTATTGTTGAAGGTCGACTTAATATAAACGTGGCCCTTCTCGACATTCTTGCGCACACGCCGACGGGCACGGGTGCTTCTCGGTCTTCTTCTTGCCATTTCAACCCTCCTCATCCTGCCACTGTGGCAGTGATTGACTGTTTATTCCGATCAACGGCGACCCACGCGGCGCGTTGGGCCTTTGCGGGTACGCGCATTGGTCTTGGTCCTTTGACCCCTGACGGGCATACCCTTGCGATGGCGAATCCCGCGATAGGACCCTATGTCGACGAGACGCTTTATGTCCTGTTGTCGTTCCCGTCGCAGGTCACCCTCCACGCGATACTTCTCGTCGATGACCGTCCTCATACGGTTGATCTCCGCCTCAGAAAGATCCCTAACCCGGATGCTTGGATCGACGCCGGCTTCTTCGATTATCTGTTCGGCCAAAGATGCCCCGATACCATATATCCTCGTCAGCGCAACATCCACGCGCTTCTCCCTCGGTAGATCCACGCCAGCTATGCGAGCCATTCTTGCTCACCTCCGCAATCCATCAGCCTTGACGCTGTTTGTGTTTGGGATTATCGCAAATCACCATGAGAACACCGTGTCTGCGTACTATTTTGCACTTGTCGCACATCTTCTTAATCGAAGCGCGAACCTTCACGGGTATTACCCCCAATAGAGAATGATTCCGGATAGACCTGGCAACACCCTCAGGTGCGATGACGCCAGGTGATCCTACCTCGGGTTAAATCGTAAGGCGATAATTCCACGGTCACTCGATCCCCGGGCAGAATTCGGATATAGCTCATCCGGATCTTTCCCGAGATGTGGGCGAGAATCTTGTGCCCATTTTCCAGCTCTACCTGAAACATGCCCCCCGGAAGGGGCTCCACTACGGTACCCTCTACCTCGATGACGTCTTTTTTGGCCATCTACGCGCCAGCCCCCTCACTCTCGCAGGCATATCCCGCGTTATCTTCGGTATCCAAATTAGAAAAGCTTCCGTTTCGACGATGAATCGCCACGAACTCCGCGATATCCTCGTCCCGGCCTCGCCGGCATTCGATACGTGAGGCCAGGGCCTCGTCAACTCGCCCGACCCGAACCAGATGCCGCGGATTCTTCAACTTGGGACGGCGTAGCGTCTTCCTTCTACCCTCACTTAGGAGTACTCGGCCATCGCTGAAGCCGATGACCACATAGGATTCTCCCCGATCTCGCCCGGCCGCCGATCGAACGACGTCACCGACCTGCAAGTCCCCCAAGGGGACACCTCCCCATCTTTCATGGCCCATCACTTTATGTCAAACACCGTTTGCTATCCGTTAAAACCTCGGGACCATCGGAAGTTACCGCCACGGTGGGTTCGAAAGGCACGGACAACCCCCCGTCCGCCGTGACGACCGTCCATCCGTCGCTTTGCGTCTTGACCCTATAATCGCCGGCGTTGACCATCGGCTCGATGGCTAGAACCATCCCTGCCTTGAGCACGGGCCCCCGTCCAGGGGGGCCAAAATTGAGTATCTGGGGATCCTCGTGCAACTGTCGCCCGATCCCGTGTCCGGTGTAATCGCGGACCACCGAGTACCCAGCCGCCTCTGCTGCCTGCTGCACCGCGTGCGATATATCGGACAGGTGGGCTCCCGGGCGCGCTGCCTCGATACCAGCCGAGAGGGCCTCTCGTCCGGCGAAGAGGAGATCCTCTACCTCCTCGGACACTGCACCGACGGGCAACGTAACAGCCATATCCCCGTAGTACCCGTCGACCCGAGCACCCAGATCCAAACTCACGATCTCTCCTTCAACCAGCGGGTCATCACCCGGTATACCGTGTACTACCTGGGAATTCACGCTGGTACACAGGGTGGCGGGAAACCCGCGATAACCCTTGAAGGCCGGGATTGCCCCGGCATGTCGAATCTCATCCTCTGCGATGCGGTCCAACTCGGCCGTCGTCACGCCCGGTGCGACTTTCCGCTCGAGATCTCTCATAACCGAGGCGACCAGCTTTCCCGCACGCCGCATCTTGTCGAGCTCGCGTGACGACTTGACGATGATCATCGACCGATCACTTCAATTCTCCTCGAATTCTTTCGTATACCTGGTCGACCGTCCCGAGACCGTCGATTTGGACCAACAGGCCCGCGTCCTGATAGTACTTCACCAGCGGTGCATTCTCCCGCTCGTATACCTCCAGTCGCGCCCTTACGGTGGCCTCTTTATAGTCGTCACTTTGGACGAGGTCTTCGCCGCACTGATCACAAACGCCCAGGGATTTCGGTGGATTAAAAACCAGGTGATAGCTGGCGCCGCAATTGGGGCAAACTCTTCGGCCCGTCATCCTGCGCACGAGTTCCGATTCCGGCACTTCCAGATTGATCACCAATTCGAGCGGCATATCGAGTTCGGCCAGGATCGCGTCCAATCCCTCCGCCTGGGAGACATTCCGGGGGAAACCGTCGAGCACGAAGCCGTCCCGCGCATCATTAGCCTGAAGACGTCGACGCATCATGGCTATGACCAAATCATCGGGAACCAAATCGCCCCGGTCCATGAATTCCTGGGCCTTCAGGCCCAGATCCGTCTTTTCTCTTACGGCCACCCGCAACATATCACCGGTAGAAATGTGAGCCAATTTGAACTCCCGGGACAGTGCAGCTGCCTGTGTTCCCTTACCGGCACCGGGCGGTCCGAGCAATACAAGATACATCCGGTGAATCCCCCTAACGCATAAAACCTTCATATTGCCGCATCATCAGCTGAGCCTCTATCTGCTTCATAGTCTCGAGGGCCACTCCGACCACTATCAGGAGGGCTGTACCCCCGAAATAAACGCCCGGTACTCCGGTGATCCCCTGGAAGAAGTTGGGGAATACGGCGACCGTGCCCAGGAATATGGCTCCGGGCAGGGTAATCCGAACCAAAACCCGGTCAAGATACTCTGCCGTAGCCCGGCCGGGGCGCCGACCCGGTATGAACCCACCGTACTTGCGGATATTGTTCGCGACGTCGTGCGGGTTGAACGTAACCGCCGTATAGAAGTAAGTAAAGAACACGATCATCACGAAATACAGTGTCGTGTGAAACGCGGTACCGTAGTCGAGCCACTGGGCCAAAGCAGCTGCCCAGGGGTGGTTAATGAATTGGGCGATCGTGGGCGGGAAAGCCAAAACGGACGACGCGAAGATCACCGGGATTACTCCCGCCTGGTTGATCTGTAAAGGAATGTGCGTCGTCTGTCCCCCGTACATACGCCGTCCGACCACTCGCTTCGAATACTGTACCGGAATCCTGCGTCTGCCCTCCTGGACGAAGACTACCGCGGCGATGACCGCCAGGCCGATAGCGACCAGGATGAATACATTTATGATCGACACGGTCCCCTCGCTAATGTAGGCTACCAGGCTCATGGCTCCGGACGGAACGCGGGATACGATACCCGAAAAGATCAATATGGAGATACCGTTGCCGATGCCGCTTTCGGTGATCTGTTCCCCGAGCCACATGAGGAAGACCGTCCCAGCCGTAATCGATACGATGACACTCAAGAGTCCGAAGGCATCGGGCCGAGCGAGGGCAGCCTGCGAACGCATGTAAAAGGACATTCCCGTGGCCTGAACTAGCGCCAAAACGAGGGTCAAATAGCGGGTCCACTGGGTCATCTTGCGGCGACCTTCTTCGCCCTCTTTGGACCATTGTTCCAGCGTCGGTATCACCACGGTAAGCAGGTTCATGATAATTGACGCGTTAATGTAAGGTGTGATACTCATCGCAAAGATGGAAAAGCTGCTCAGCGCCCCTCCGGCGAACATGTCCAGCAACCCGAAAAGGGTACCTCTGCCAAACAGCTCATCCAATACCGCGGGTTCGATCCCGGGCACCGGAACATGAGTACCCAGCCGAAACACGAGCAACATATAGAGGGTGAACAGGATCCGCTTTCGCAGATCCGGTATCTTCCACGCTCGACGAAGGGTGCTGATAATACCCAACTAGATCACCTCGGCCTTGCCGCCGGCGGCAGTTATCTTCTCCTCGGCGCTCGTGCTGAACTGATGAGCTCTGACGGTTAATCCGACCTCGAGCTCGCCGTCGCCGAGTACCTTTACAACGTCTTTAATACGCTTGATCAATCCCTCGCGAATCAGAGTCTCCGGAGTAACTTCGGCACCCTCTTCGAATCGATTCAAATCTCGGATATTCACTGTCGCAAAGCGCGCGCGAACGCGAGCATTGCTAAATC
>CAYLPL010000005.1:0-16993 GCA_964385545.1 uncultured Clostridia bacterium
GGGGGGGTGGGGAAGCCCAGAGCCGGCGCGGTGGAACGCGTGGGCAGGGGTGGCGTCATAACCGTCGAGGAATCCCGCACCAGGGATACCTCGCTCGAAGTCGTCGAAGGTATGCAGTTTGATCGCGGTTATCTCTCTCCGTATTTCGTGACCGATACGGAGAACATGGAGGCCGTTCTCGAAGAGCCGTACATCCTCATAACCGATCAAAAGATCACCTCGATAAACGACTTCCTGCCCGTGCTCGAGAAGGCGGTCAACCTCGGCAAACCCCTGATGGTAATCGCCGAAGACATCGAAGGTGAAGCTCTGGCCACCCTGGTGGTAAACAAGATTCGCGGGACCATCCAGGCCGTCGCCGTCAAGGCACCCGGATTCGGCGATCGCCGTAAGGCGATGTTGGAAGATATCGCGATTCTCACCGGCGGCCAGGTAATAAGTGAAGATCTTGGTATCAAGCTGGAGAATGTAAACGCCGACATGTTCGGCCAGGCGGGTCGCGTAACCGTCACCAAGGACGATACCACCGTCGTCGAGGGCCAGGGAGACACCGAAGATATTAAGGCGCGCATAGAGGTCCTCAAGCGTCAGATCGAGGACAGCACCAGCGACTTCGATCGCGAGAAGCTCGAGGAACGTCTGGCGAAGTTGGCCGGTGGAGTCGCGGTAGTCAATGTCGGTGCCGCCACCGAGGTGGAACTCAAGGAGAAGAAGCTTCGTATAGAGGACGCCCTAAACGCCACGCGCGCCGCGGTTGAAGAAGGAATCGTGGCCGGCGGTGGAGTCGCCTATCTCAGGGCAGCGCAGAAGATGGCAGAGATCGAAGCCGAGTTCGCCGATGAGACCACCGGAGCGGACATCGTACGCCGTTCGCTCTATTCCCCGGTCCGTGTGATCGCGAATAACGCTGGCCTCGAGGGAGCCGTAGTTGTGGAGCGCGTCAAGAACGAAAGCGAGCGAGTCGGTTTCGATGTTCTGTCCATGGATTATGTGGACATGTTCGAAGCCGGTATAGTTGACCCGGCGAAGGTCGTGCGTTCCGCCCTGCAGAACGCCGCCAGTATCGCCGCCATGGTACTCAGCACCGAGACCCTCATCGGAGATATTCCCGAGGAGAACGGTGGAGATGACGATATGCCGCAGGGTATGGGTGGCATGGGCAACATGGACATGGGCATCTAAAGAACCCCAGTTAGCACCAATTCGGGCCGGTCCCCCTCGGGGGCCGGCCTTTCACTTGTGGCAGGGCCCGTGCGAAAGAATTGAGAGATCCCCTTTGACGTGGGGGACGATGAGTGTTATATTCCACGCAGGTTGGAACATGCTTAAATGTCAACCGACCACACATAGTTGCCTCACTCTCACAGGGTGGGGTAGAGGAGCGGGATCCATCAGTACCCGGAATGAGCTCGGCAGCTGCGAAGTCCGGAGAAAGGGGAGACCGCCGAAGCCGGAGAAACGGCCGCGTTAACCGGCTGGGCTCGTGGGCGAATAGCCGCGGGACTGTCGCCGTAGATTTACCCAGATCTACGGTGAAGAGCTATCTCACGTGGGGTGAGGACGGTAAAACCGGCCGATAATCGCCGGGGACTTACTGTCCCCGGCGATTTTTTTATCGGCGGCAAAAGAGAGGAGATACATTATCGTGGCAGACGCAACTGTATGTCCCGAATGCGGAGGAAACGTGGAATTTGACTCAGTCATGGTGGGGGAACTGCTTCCCTGTCCGGATTGTGGGGCCGAGTTAGAAGTAGTCTCGAATGATCCCGTAGTATTGGAGCTCGCTCCCGAGCTGGAAGAGGATTGGGGCGAATAACCATGGACAATTCGGTGTCCCTGATCTGCTCACGTGTTCGCGTCGAGGAGAAAATGTTGCTCGCCGCTTTCGAGAAACGGGGAGTAGAAGTTCGGCGATACGACGAGCGAGATTTGGTGTTGGATTTGCAGCGCGCCGAGGAGAGCGACATCTCCCGCTCCGATTTGGCGTTTTTGCGTCCCATCGCCCACAGTCGTGCGGTGGCGCTGTCGGAGATCCTGGAATCCTGGGACATCGAAACCGTCAATAGTCATCGGACCATTGCCATGACCGGCGACAAATTGAGCACCACCGCTGCCCTCGTTCGTGCCGGAGTTCCCTGCCCCGCCGTCCGAGTCGCCTTCGACGGTCCCGCCGCCCTGCGGGCGGCCGAAGGCATGGGTTACCCGGTGGTGTTCAAGCCGGTCGTCGGCTCATGGGGAAGATTGATCTCCCGCGCCAACGATCGTGACGCCGCCGAGGCCCTGATAGAGCATAAGGTTGTGCTGGGATCTCCCTCCCACGGCGTCTTTTACGTGCAGCAATACGTCGATAAGCCGGGGCGGGATATCCGGGTCTTTACCATCGGGGGCGAACCGGTGGCAGCCATATATCGGTATTCGGATCACTGGGTGACGAACACCGCGCGCGGTGCCAAGGTCCGGGTTTGTCCGCTGTATCCGGAGATGGTTGATGTGTGCCGCCGCGCTTCTTTGGCCGTCGGTGGCGGCCTTCTCGCCGTGGACCTGTTGGAAAGCGATGGGGAGTTGTTAGTCAACGAAATCAACCATACCATGGAATTTCGCAATTCGGTCGGACCCACGGGAGTAGATATACCGGGACTCATGGTGGACTACGTGATATCGCAGGTAGAAGCGAGGGATTCCCGTTGAATGGATCGAGTCTGAGCGTCGGCATCGTCGGGGGTTCGGGCTACGTTGGAGGGGAACTACTTCGCCTGATAGATGGACATCCGCATCTGCAGCTTTCGGCAGTTACCTCGGAATCCTTGGCTGGCACATTTGTACATCACCGGCATCCCAATTTGCGTTCCGCACCTCGCGTGAAGTTCCGCCGCCTGGCGGAGATGGAGCCCTGCGATGTCATATTCTCGGCCCTGCCCCACGGGCGGAGTTCCGAGTATGCGGAATGGTTGACAGATCTTTGCAAATTCTTCATAGACACCGGTGCCGATCATCGCCTTGAAAACGACGAGTTGCGCGATGACTATTACCCAGAGTTGTCTTCGGTAAAGCCTTTTACTTATGCATTACCGGAAATAAATCGGGCCCAGCTGCGCACAGTCACCCGCGCTGCGGGCCCCGGCTGCACTGCCGCCACGACGATCCTCGGGTTGTGGCCGCTGGCCCGGGCGGGCTTGCTCGCCGATACCCCGGTGGTGGTGGAGGCCAAGGTTGGTTCGAGTGCTGCCGGGGCTTCTCCGAACCCGAGTACGCATCATCCGGAACGAAGTGGCGTGATGCGCTCGTTCGCCCCCGCCGGGCATCGGCACGAGGCGGAAGTGATAGAGCAGCTGGGGTTGGATAGAAAGAACCTACACTACAGCGCTACGGCCGTGGAGGCGGTTCGGGGAATACTGGTAACCGCCCATTGCTTGCTCTCCGACAGTCCCGGACAAAGGGATCTTTGGAGCCTTTATCGCGAGGCGTATGACCAAGAACCCTTTATGCGCATAGTGCGGGAGCGTCGTGGCCTGTACCGTTACCCGGAACCGCGTATCCTCAGCGGAACGAATTACTGCGAGGTAGGATTCGAAGTCGATCCGCATAGCCAGCGTGTCGTCGTAATGTCCGCTTTGGATAATCTCGGGAAAGGGGCGGCGGGCTCGGCCCTGCAGTCCCTCAATATCATGGCGGGTTTTGCGGAGGATTCCGGTTTGCGGTTTTTGGGACTTCACCCTTGAGGAGGATGTGGAAGCGATGCTCGAGGTGAAGATTGGCGGCGCAAGGGGAGCGGGGTTCGCACCCTTTATCGAAGAGGTTGCAGCGGTCGTTGGCGAAAGGGAACCCGTGGTCCTGGTGCACGGGGGTTCGGCGGAGACGTCACGCCTGCAGCGTCAGTTGGGACAGGAACCCATCATGGTCCGGGCTCCAACGGGCGAGGAGAGTAGGTTCACCGACGAAGGAGCACTGGATGCCTTCATAATGGCGTGTGCCGGAAGGATCAGTACGCGGCTCGTGGGCGAACTGCTTCGCGAGGGTGTTCGGGCGGTCGGAATCTCCGGGGTCGACGGTGCACTTTGTACCGGTTCTATGAAAGATGCCATAAGGGTACGCCGAGATGGTCGGCGATACATAATGCGCGGTAACCGGAGCGGTCGCGTCGAAACCGTACGACCGGAATTAGTACGCGTACTTTTGGGGGCGGGTTTTCTACCCGTGGTGGGACCTCCAGCTTTGAGTCACGATGGAAAACCGATGAACACCGACGCAGACAGGATGGCCGCCGCCATCGCCATATCATTGGGCGCGGACGATCTCGTACTCCTTACCGATCGGGCGGGCCTGTTGCGAGATCCCGAAGACGACGCCACGCTCATACGCGAAATCACTACGGAGTCTCAATTGGAGCGAGCCAGATCCCACGCCCGGGGGCGCATGTCGATCAAACTCCTGGCCGCCGAAGAAGCGGCCAGGGGGGGCGTTCGCAGGGTCGTCATCGCCGATGCGAGAGTGTCCTCGCCGATATCTTCGGCCAGAAGCGGTGCCGGTACCGTAATATCGGGGATACCCCGAAGGGGGGAGAATTGATGGTGGAGCAGCTGCCGGCTTCGGTGGAAGAGCGATTAGAGCCGGGAATATACTCGAAAAGAGGTTTGACCCTAATCGAGGGAAGCGGGGCCAGGGTCCGGGACGACGGTGGCCGGGAATACATTGACTGCGTGGGTGGTCACGGCGTGGCATCGGTGGGACATGCCAACCGGGAGGTCGCGGACGCCCTGGCGTACCAGGCCCGTCGCCTGATCACCTGTCCCGAATCTTTCAGCAACGACGTAAGAACTCGCTACCTGCAGAGTCTCGCCGAGATTACCCCGCGGGGGATGGAGAGGTTCTTTTTGTGCAATTCGGGTACGGAGGCCGTCGAGGCAGCGATCAAGTTTGCCCGCATAAATACGGGGCGTTCCCGCATCGTCGCCACCCGCCGCGCCTTCCACGGTCGTACCATGGGCGCATTGGCGGCCACGTGGGGCAACAATCACCGGCGCGGAGTGGAGCATCTCATCGGGGGTTGTGACCACGTCTCCTACGGTGATGCCGACGCCCTCGGTGGGATGGTGGATGATGACACCGCTGCGGTCATACTCGAACTGGTGCAGGGTGAGGGGGGAGTGTACCCGGCCGCCCCCGATTTCGTGTCGGACGTAGAGCGCATTTGTCGCGAGCGCGGCGCTCGCCTGATAGTGGACGAGATACAGACCGGCTTCGGTCGCACCGGCGCCTGGTTTGCTTCCGATCACTTCGATTTGGCTCCGGATCTAATGTGCATGGCAAAGGCCATCGCGGGTGGAGTCCCGATGGGAGCGGTGGGGCTGGGTTCGGGCATGGATGATTTGCCCGCTATGTCCCACGGAAGTACCTTCGGTGGCAATCCCCTGGCGTGTGCGGCCGCCCAGGCCACCTTGGATTTCATGCTCCGAGAGGATCTCGTGTCGCGGTCCGCGCGGTTGGGTCGGGATTTCCTGGAAGCACTCCGAAGTTTGCACTCGCCCCTGATCAGGGAAGTTCGCGGGCTGGGTCTGATGATCGGGATGCAGATGCGTGTAAGAGTGACGCCGATTCTCAGGGCATTACAGCAAGAGGGCATCCTCGCTCTGCCGGCCGGATCCACGGTATTGCGCTTTCTCCCTCCGCTCGTGATATCTGAAGAAGACCTCGATACGGTGGTGGCCACGTTGGCGAGGGTCTTGGACGGTATGGCCGACGATGTCTGAGGTGGAGATCACCTTACTTTCGGACCTGGTCAGCATCCCCTCGTTTTCCGGAGACGAATCCAGGGCCGCGAGGTACCTGGTCCGGTGGTTTCGTCGCAGGGGACTGAGAGCATACCTGGATGAAGTCGGTAATGCCTGTGCCGAGTGGGGCCGCGGGGATCGTACGATCCTGCTCTTGGGACATATTGACACCGTTTCTGGCCAGATCGAAGTGGTGATCGAGGGCGACACCCTCAGCGGAAGGGGCAGTGTCGACGCCAAGGGTCCCCTGTGTGCCTTTGCGTCCGCCCTGGGTCGCGTTGCTGAAGAATCCATGGAACCGGATGACTTCAGGGTATTGTTGGTCGGAGCGGTGGAGGAGGAAACAGATACCTCCCGGGGAGCCAGGCATCTCCTGCGACGTTTGGCCGGGGATAACCCGCCGGAAGTGGTGATCATAGGTGAGCCGAGCCGGTGGGAGAAGGTCACCTTGGGTTATCGGGGGGCTTTGCGCGGTCACAGCTTACACGGCACGAGCGTTTCTCACACCGGGGGTCCGGAACCGACGGCGGCGGAATTGGCCTTTTCCGGATGGCGAGATCTCCTCGATGCCGTCGAGGAATTGAATCGAGGAGAACGACATGGTCTCTTCTGGCGCATCAGCCCTCGATTGCTCTCGGTGGGTTCATCGTCCGATGGCCTCGGTGAAATCGCCCGGCTGGACTTCGGCATCCGGATACCGCCGGGCAGGACGGTGACGGAGGTCCGGGAGCTGGTGCGGGAGTATTTGGGCAGCGATGTCGCCTTCAACGGGGGCGAGGAGCCCTATTTGGCTTCCAAAAATTCCGTGATCGTTCGAGGTCTGTTGCGCGGTATCAGGAAATGTGGGGGAAAACCGGGTTTCACGGTTAAGACCGGTACCTCAGATATGAACATCGTCGGCCCGGCGTGGAATCCCGCGGTGGCCGCATACGGGCCCGGCGATCCACTCCTCGGTCACACCCCAAAAGAACGCATATCCCTTTCCGAGTATTTGAAGGCCGTGGACGTATTGGAGGAAACGTTGATTCACCTCCTCGCCATGGGATAGCTGCGGGCACTTGCGACGGGGGTTTTCGCCGCGTCGGGGGATGGGGTATGTTAACATCGGACCGTGCAGGAGGAAGGTGAGGCACCGTTGTCAAATGATCAGCCCCAAATGCGGCTTGGCCCCTGTCTCGTCTCGGAGGGAGAGATTCGGGAGACGGTCGCCCGACTCGCCCGAGAAATATCCGGCGATTATCGTGACCTCGTCTCCGAGGAGAATCCCCTCCTTTTGGTGGGTATCCTAAAGGGAGCGGTAATCTTTATGTGTGATTTGGCCCGGGCCCTAAATATCCCGGTATCCATGGATTTTATGGCGGTTTCCAGCTACGGTCACAGCACTTTTTCTTCGGGAGTCGTGAGGATACTCCACGATTTGGACACGCCCCTGGCTCGTCGCCACGTCCTTTTGGTGGAAGACATCGTAGACACCGGACTCACGTTGAATTACCTGCGGGAGCATTTCGCCGCCCGTTCTCCCGCCAGCTTAGGGGTGGTGGCGTTGCTCGATAAGCCGGAACGAAGGATGATCGATGTGCCGGTGGACTACGTGGGGAAGTGTATTCCCGACAGGTTCGTAGTCGGGTACGGACTTGACTGGAATCAACGACATCGCGGCCTGCCGTGCGTGAGATTGGTCGAAGAGGTCGCGGATGAGGAGGACGATGCGTGAGCGTAAGCGAGAGCAAATCGCGGGAAAAGGTCATAATACTGGATTTCGGTGCCCAATACGCCCAGCTTATCGCCAGGCGCGTGCGGGAATGTGGTGTATTCAGCGAGATACTGCCCGGTGATTCTTCGGTGGGCGAGATTCTGAATCGAGAACCGAATGCGCTCATACTGACCGGCGGTCCCGGTAGTGCCTACGAGGAGGGTGCCCTGGCGCCGGATCCCGGCATCTTCGATTTGGGCTTACCCATCCTGGGCATATGTTACGGTCATCATCTCATAGCCGCCCATTTCGGCGGTCGTGAGGCGGTAGGTCCTGCCCAAAGGCGGGAGTACGGGCGTACGGCGCTAACCATCACGGAGGATACACCGTTGTTTGCCGATCTTCCCCGGCGTTTGGATGTGTGGATGAGTCACGGTGATCTAGTCTCGGCTCCACCTCGTCGGTTTCGCGTCCTTGCGGAGACGGATCAAACGCCGGTCGCGGCTATAGCTCACGAAGAACTGCCGATATGCGGCGTCCAATTCCATCCCGAGGTGGGACACACGCAACGAGGTTCCGATATGCTCGATAACTGGTTGCGGCGCATCGCGGGACTCTCTGGCAGTTGGACCATGCGGTCGTTCATAGATACCACCGTAGACAAGATCCGGGCTCAAATAGGGGAAGGCAGCGCCCTTTGCGGCCTAAGCGGCGGTGTGGATTCGGCGGTCTGGGCGGTTTTGGTCCATCGCGCCATCGGCGATCGGTTGGCCTGCGTGTTCGTCGATCATGGCCTCTTGCGCAAGGGCGAGGCGCGGGCCGTAACCGATCTCTTCGCCGAGCAGATGGATCTCAACGTGGTGGCCGTCGATGCTACCGATCGTTTCCTTGAAGCCCTATCCGGGGAACCCGACCCGGAACAAAAGCGCAAGATCGTAGGACGCGAGTTCATCGAGGTGTTCGATAGACAGGCTCGCGAGCTGGGGGAGTTCGATTACCTGGTGCAGGGTACCATCTATCCCGACGTAGTCGAAAGCGGTGTCGGCAGTTCGGCCGTCATCAAGACCCACCACAATGTCGGTGGTTTGCCGGAAAAAATGCGCATGGAGCTGGTAGAACCCCTCCGGGAATTGTTTAAAGACGAAGTTCGCCGTGTCGGCTCGGAACTGGGTATTCCTCCCCAGATCATCAAACGTCATCCCTTCCCCGGGCCCGGTTTGGCGGTGCGGGTACTTGGTGAGATTACCCGCGAAAAGCTGGACACAGTCCGGGAAGCGGATGCCATCTTTGAAGAAGAGCTTCGAGCTGCCAATTTGTACGACGACATATGGCAATCGTTTGTAGTTCTTCCGGACATGAAGAGCGTCGGGGTGATGGGAGACCAGCGTACCTACGCATATACTGCCGTATTGCGCGCAGTCACCAGCGAAGACGCCATGACGGCGGATTGGGCTAGGGTGCCTCCCGAGGTTTTGGATACTACGGCCCGGAGGATTATTAACGAGGTCGAAGGCATTAATCGGGTGGTATATGATGTGACGTCGAAACCGCCCGCCACCATCGAGTGGGAATGAGTGCGATTGGCATTTGGGCAGGGACGGGCGGTTGAGTTCCGTCGAGGTCACGGGCTTGAAGGAAGCTGGTTTAAGCCCGAGACCCCGTTTTACGTCTGCGTCATCCCGCTCTCTTGAGGTGGGCGAATAGGGGCATCCTTTCTGCGGCTGCGACCACCAGCGGGACTACCACCAACTGGATTATGATGCCGGGCCAACTGGTACCGAGAGTACTGGTTATCCATACGAACATCGGGATTCCCTCGATGCCAAATAGGGGAACCACGTACGCCCGCAGGACACCGTAAATGATCCTTCCTCCCAGCATCGAGCCTATCAGGGAACTGACCAGTGACCACCGGAGCCCATTGTAGAGAACGCCCGCCAGCGCTCCATACACGGCCAGCTCGACGGTCATCAGGACCGCGATCGGCATCAAGGGGGGCATGCCCGTGAGCACGCTGCTCAATACCGGCGTTATGAGTCCGGTAATCATGCCGACTCCGGGGCCGGCGAGGAAGCCTGCCAGAAGTATCGGTATGTGCATCGGGAGAAAGACCGGGCCTGCGCCTATCATGTGAAAGGCAATGGGTAGAAGCAGTCCCAGGGCGATGAACAGGGCACTGAATGTTAGCTTCTGAGTAGTGGTCATGGGTCTACCTTTCTTTGGGAAGTGGGAGTCCTCAATCCTCCATGAAACGAGATTATCACAAAGAGTCCATCCCTACTACGGTATTCCCCCGGCGGCCTCGTCCTCAATCGTCCCGTCCCAGGGAATACATCGCAAATTGCAATCATGCACTGCGACAATTGACGGAAATGTTTCCGAACATTTAGACTGAAGAGGCAAGTAATGTTCGGATATGGGTTCGTCGAAACGCCGAGTTGGGAAGGGTGAAGAGCCATGCCAAGGGTAGGGATAGTGATGGGGAGCGATTCCGATATTCCCGTCATGCGCCGGGCCGGAGAAGTTCTCGAGCAATTGAACATCTCTTACGAAGCGCGCGTATTGTCGGCGCACCGCACGCCGGAGGAGACCGCCGAATGGGCCCGGAGCGCTCGTGATAGGGGGATCGAGGTCCTCATAGCCGGGGCCGGGGGTAGTGCAGCTTTGCCGGGAGTGGTCGCGGCTCACACCACGCTACCGGTGATCGGGGTGCCGCTGAAAGCGTGGGCGACGGATGGATTGGACGCCTTGCTGGCGGTGTCGCAGATGCCGAAGGGGATACCGGTCGCCTGCGTGGCGATAAACGGTGCCCAAAATGCGGGCCTTTTGGCCGCGGCGATTTTGGGCGTCGCCGACGATGGAGTCACAGATGCGCTGAGGGAATACAGAGGTCGACGTGCCGACGAAGTGGCCGCCAAGGATCGCGCCCTCGTCGAGGGCGGTTTGACCGGAGGAGACACCAGATGATCTCCCGCTACACTCTACCCGAGATGGGAGAGATTTGGAGTCAACGAAACAAATACGAGTGCTGGAAAGAGGTAGAGGTGGCGTGCATGCGTGCCTGGGCCCGCCGGGGTGTGGGCACTTCCGAAGCCGCCGATCGACTGGAGCGGGACGCGGAAATCCGTCCCGATCGGATAAAGGAAATCGAGGACGTAGTGCGCCACGACGTGATCGCCTTCGTAAGCTCCCTCTCGGAACAGGTGGAAGAAGCCGCGGGATATCTGCACTATGGATTGACCTCCTCGGATGTGCTCGATACAGCCCTCGGGCTGCAGCTGCGAGCGGCGGGTGAGCTGATCTTGACGGAATTGTCCGCGTTGATCGACGCCGTCGCCCGAAGAGCTCGGGAGCACCGGGAAACCGTGATGATGGGGAGGACCCACGGTGTTCACGCGGAACCCACGACCCTGGGCCTCAAGCTGGCCCTTTGGTACGAGGAATTATTACGAGGGCGCAATCGGTTGGAGGCCGCGCTGGAGGAGGTTGCCACCGGCAAAATATCCGGCGCCACCGGGACTTACGCCCAGGTACCACCGGATATAGAAGTCGAGGTCTGCGATGAGCTAGGACTCACACCGGCTCCGGTGAGTTCTCAGATTATCGGTCGCGATAGACACGCGGCGTTCCTTAGCGCCCTGGCGCAAATCGGGGGACTGCTGGAGAAATTCGCGGTGGAGATCCGCGCACTCCAACGAACCGAGATTAGAGAACTGGAAGAGCCTTTCCGCACCGGTCAAAAGGGATCCTCCGCCATGCCCCACAAGCGGAATCCGATCGTAACCGAAAGGATTACCGGGATGGCCCGGCTTCTTCGGGGCAATCTCCTAGCCGGGCTGGAAAACGTCGCCCTATGGCACGAAAGGGACATATCCCACTCGTCAGTGGAGCGGGTAATCCTACCGGATTCCACGACGATACTCCATTATATGCTAAGGCGCATGAGCACCGTCGTTTCTGATTTGGTAGTCAACGCCGATCGTATGCGTCAAAACATGGACATTACCGGTGGGGCCATATACTCCCAAAGGGTCCTTTTGGCCCTGGTTGATGCGGGAATGGCCCGCGACGAGGCCTACTCCCTGGTGCAGGCGGCGGCCATGGATAGTCTCGAGGGCGAGGCGAGCTTTCGGGATTTGATCCGCACCCGCGAAGAGGTCCGCGAGATTCTCGACGAGGAGGATCTCCAACGTTGCTTTGATCCCACGGAACAGCTGGGGCACGTCGATGAAATCTTCGAGAGATTGGGGTTGATTTGAAGATGAGGATCGAAGAAATGCTTCAATCCACACCGGATGATATCCGCGGCGACAAGGTTTACGAGGGAAAGGCCAAGGCGCTTTATACTACGCCTAATCCCTCGGTACTGTTGATGGAGTTCAAAGACGACGCCACCGCCTTTGACGGAAAGAAGAAGGGCACCATCATAGAGAAAGGGTACTTCAACGCGCACATTTCTGCGTTGCTCAATTCGTATCTGGAGGATGAGGGTATACCCACTCACTTCCTGGGACTAATCGAGGATAGGTATCACCTCGTTCGTCACATGGATATGTTCGGCCTCGAGGTGGTCGTGCGCAACGTAGCCGCCGGCAGTCTGGCCCGACGCCTGGGATTGAACGAGGGAACCGAGATGGCCAAGCCGGTTTTGGAGCTTTACTTAAAGGACGATCCCCTGGGTGATCCCTGGATCAATTCCTACCACGTGGCCTCCATGGGTCTCAGCACCGCGGAGCAGCTGGAACACATGGAAGATGCCGCCTGGCGTATCAATATGCTCCTGTCCCGAAAAATGGAAGAGGTCGGGCTCAAACTCATAGACTACAAGCTGGAGTTCGGTACCGACGACGAGGGATTGGTGCGGCTCGGGGACGAGATCACCCCGGATACCTGCCGCTTTTGGGATATCGCAAGCGGCGACAAGATGGATAAGGACCGATTCCGCCAGGATCTGGGTGGAGTGGAGGAGGCCTACCGCGAGGTCCTGGACCGCCTGACGGGTAGTGGATCCTGATGTTATTGGCCCGGATTCGTATCACCCTGCGGGCCGGGGTATTGGATCCCCAGGGTGATACGATCGCCTCTTCCCTCAATAGGCTGGGCTTCGATGAAGTCCGGGGAGTCCGTGCCGGGAAGTACCTGGAGATCACCGTGGACGGGGACAAAGTGGATGAAGCCCGCCCCCGTGTGGAGGAGATGTGTCGTAGGCTCTTGGCCAACCCGGTGATAGAGGACTACACCGTAGAGATAGAAGCGGATCGATCATGAGATTCGGAGTGGTGACATTCTTCGGATCAAATTGCGATAGGGACTGCCTCCACGTGGTGGGCAAGGTGTTGGGGCAGCCGGTGCGTTTCGTGTCGCATCGGGAAGAGAGCCTGGAGGATTTGGATTGCGTGATCTTGCCCGGAGGTTTTTCCTACGGCGACTATTTGCGGGGTGGGGCCATAGCGGCCCGCACGCCGGTGATGGATGCCGTAGCCCGATTTGCCGGGGATGGCGGGATGGTCCTGGGGATATGTAACGGTTTCCAGATCCTGTGCGAGGCGAATCTGCTTCCGGGGGCCCTGATAACCAATTCCGGATCGAGATTTATTTGCCGGTCGGCGACCGTCCGTCTCGACGACAACGAAACTGCTTTCACCGGCGATTGTCAGCCCGGGGAGGTCCTGTCCATGCCCATAGCCCATCACCAGGGAAATTATCGTCCGCCGCCGGAGGGGTTTTTGGGGCGGGTGGTACTGCGTTACTGTGACCGAGACGGGCGCACCGGTTCCTCCTCGAATCCCAACGGATCCTGGGATAGCGTGGCCGGAATCGCAAATGCCCGGGGAAACGTTTTCGGGTTAATGCCGCATCCAGAGCGGGCGAGCGAAGGCATCCTAGGGGATACCGACGGCAGGAAGATCTTTACCTCGGCGCTCGCCTGGTGGCGGGGAGGTACTTCTTATGTCTGAAAGCGTCTGGAAAAAGGTCGGACTGACCGAGGACGAATACTCCCGCTTGTGCCACGATCTGGGACGAGAACCAAACGGTCTCGAGCTGGGCATATACGGCCTCATGTGGTCTGAACACTGCAGTTACAAAAGTTCCAAGAAATACCTGGCCGAATTGCCGACCTCCGGCACCGCGGTACTGCAGGGTCCGGGGGAAAACGCGGGGGTCGTCGATATCGGCGAGGACATCGCCGTGGCCTTCCGCATAGAGTCGCACAACCATCCCAGCGCCGTAGAGCCAGTCCAGGGTGCTGCCACGGGAATAGGAGGAATACTGCGCGACATTTTCGCCATGGGAGCGCGGCCCATTGCCCTGTTGGATTCCCTTCGCTTCGGAAATCTCGGGGATCCCCGGGTCCGTTTTCTTTTCGAGGGTGTCGTGTCCGGTATCAGCAGTTACGGTAACTGCGTCGGCGTTCCGACGGTCGGGGGGGAGGTTTACTTCGACGGGGCATATCGCGAAAACCCCCTTGTGAACGTCATGTGCGTCGGTTTGGTGGACCGGGATAGGCTGGTACGGGGATTGGCGGGTGGAGAAGACAGTGCGGTCATTTTGGTCGGTGCTCCCACCGGGCGGGATGGAATTCACGGCGCGAGTCTTCTTGCCTCCCGGGAGTTCCGGGAGTCTCCCGAAGACATGCGGCCCGCGGTTCAGGTGGGCGATCCATTCCGGGAGAAACTATTGATCGAAGCGTGTCTTGAGGCCATGCAAGGGGATGCGGTGGTCGGGGTGAACGATCTCGGCGCCGCCGGCCTGGCCTCCGCCTGCTCCGAGACCGCCTCCCGGGCGGGATCGGGAATGTGGGTTGATGTCGCGCTGGTTCCGCGTCGCGAGGAAGGCATGACCCCCTACGAAGTGATGTTGAGCGAATCCCAGGAGCGGATGTTGGTAATCGCTCGTTCGGGCCGAGAGGAAGAGGTCCTGGAAGTCTTCGGCCGTTGGGATCTCGACGCCGTGGTAATCGGAAGAGTTACCGGGGATGGTCTTTTGCGTATCCGCGACGAAGGCGAGGAAATCGGGGCCATCCCCGTGGATAGTATCACCGAAGGGGGTCCCATCTATGATCGTCCCCGGACCGTAACCCGCTCCGCTGTGGCCCAGGAGATGCCGTCTACGCTTGATCTCGCCGATCCTTCTGAGGCCTTGCTGAGGATTATGGCGCATCCCAACCATGCATCGCGACGTCCCGTCTTTGAGCAGTACGATCATATGGTGGGAATCAATACGGTGGTACCCCCCGGAGCCGGAGAGGCCGCCGTCTTGAGGGTCAAGGGGACCGAAAAGGGGATCGCGTGCGTCACCGATGGAAATGGATTTGCCTGCAGCATCGATCCGCGCAGGGGTGCTGCCCTCACCGTGGCCGAGGCCTACCGGAATATTTGCAGTGTAGGTGCTCGTCCTTTGGCTATCACCAACTGCCTGAACTTTGGCAACCCGGAAGTGAAAGAGGTCATGGGGGATTTCGTCGAAGTCATTGCCGGGATGGGGGAGGCGTGCCGCGAACTGGACACCCCGGTGACCGGGGGTAACGTTAGTTTCTACAATGAGACTAACGGGCGACAGATATTCCCCACCCCCGTGGTGGGTATGGTCGGTGTCCTGGATAATGTCGATCGCTATGCCACCGGGGGATTCAAGGGTAGGGGCGATGCCATAATTCTCCTGGGTGAAGGTGGGCAGTTCACGGGAGCGAGTGAATACTTGAAGATCGTGCATGGAATCCAGACCGGCCCCATCGCCGGGGTTGATTACTCCCTGGAAATGGCCGTGGGTACGGCGTGTCGTCGAGCAGTGGCTGAGGGTCTCGTGCAAAGCAGCATCGACATCTCTGGAGGAGGATTGGCCGTAGCCCTGGCCGAGGGGGCTTTATCGTCACCCTGGTCGCTGGGCGCGACGATAGATTTGCGGTCCGTCGGCGAGGAAGACCTTCGGGCCGAGGTGTTCGGTGAAGATGGATCACGTATCTTAGTTAGCGTACCGGCAGAGCACGTGAAGTCGGTTTTGGATCTCGCGGCGGAATGCGGATGCCCCGCACGAAGGATCGGCCGAGTAGGAGGCGACCGAGTCAAGATTACCGCGGGTGATGAAACCTATCTGGACGTTTTGGTATCAGATCTCGAGAGCGTTTGGGAAAGGGGATTGGAATGAGCCCGATCTTGCCCGATGATTTCCCGAAGGAGGAATGTGGCGTCTTCGGTGTGTGGGGTTGTCCCCACGCCCAGATCCTGACGCATTTTGGTCTTTATGCCCTGCAACACAGAGGCCAGGAATCCGCCGGTATCGCGGCTCGGGTGTCCCCGCAGAAGCTGGCGTTGAAACGCGATATGGGATTGGTATCCGAGGTGTTCACCGCCGACGATATCGAGGGACTCGAGTCCGATGCCGCCCTGGGACATGTGCGCTATTCCACCGCCGGCGACAGCACCCCGGAGAACGCCCAGCCGCTGGTGGTTAGGATGAAATCGACGTCGGTTGCGCTGGCGCACAACGGCAATCTGATTAACGCCAAGAGCATGCGGCGCCGACTCGAGGCGGGCGGGAGCATTTTTCAGACCAACGCCGACACCGAGGTTATCGCCCACCTGGCGGCCCGCGAGTCGGAAAAGGATCTCAAGGATAGTCTGCTGTCTGCCCTTAGGCAGGTAGAAGGAGCCTACGCTCTGGTAGTGCTCACTCCCGATGGACTATACGCGGCGCGAGATCCCAACGGCTTCAGACCGCTTTGTCTCGGGAGGATCGAAGGCGGTTGGGTGGTAGCCTCCGAAACCTGTGCCCTGGATGCCGCGGGAGCGGTCTTCATTCGAGATCTGGCACCCGGCGAACTACTGAGTATAGACGATGACGGGATGACCAGCCTTCGCATAGGGGAATCGGTTGGCAAGCCGAGCCTGTGCATTTTCGAGTACATCTATTTCGCCCGTCCGGACAGTGACATCGCGGGATTGAACGTCCATCAGGTACGCAAGGAGATGGGCAGGTACCTGGCCCGGGATCATTTCGTGGAGGCGGACGTGGTGACGGGCGTGCCCGACTCCAGCATATCGGCGGCCTCCGGTTACGCTGAAGAGGCCGGCATCCCGTACGAAATGGGCCTGGTTCGCAACCGCTACATCGGTCGCACATTCATCCAGCCAAAGGACGCGCTGAGACAACGGGGCGTCAAGCTCAAGTTGAACCCCCTTCGGAAGGTGGTCCGGGATCGGCGGGTGGTGCTGGTCGATGATTCGGTGGTGCGCGGTACCACGTCGAAGATCCTCGTGCGATTGCTGCGCGAGGCTGGAGCGCGCGAGATCCACCTGCGCATCAGTTCTCCGCCCTACCGTTATCCCTGTTATTACGGAATAGATACCAGCGCACGGGGTCAGCTGATCGCCGCCGAGCGCTCCGTCGAGGAAATCAGGACTGCGGTGGGGGCGGATTCGTTGGAGTATTTGAGCGTGGAGCGGGTTGCGGAGGCGGCAGGTGGTATGCCTTCGGACTTTTGTGTGGCCTGCTTCATGGGTGATTATAGAGTCGGTGTCGATTCAGACGTCGA
>CAYLPL010000006.1:0-16674 GCA_964385545.1 uncultured Clostridia bacterium
CATCCACAACGTGTCCGGCATCCCGATTGTAGTTGCTTGGCTTACCGGAGAAGTTGATTCCGAACGGAGGATCGGTCACTATCAGATCTGCGTGCAAATCTGACCACTCATTCATATGCTGGATTTTGTATTGACTGAGCGAAGACCGAATTCTTTCATACGTGTCCCATGCGATGTATCTTGTGTCGGTCGCCGAATTATGTTTACTCGTAAGCACAGGTACCCCCTCATGTTCTTGGACGCTACACGAATAAGCCGGTCGACCAGATTGATGCTTAGAAGAGGTTCAGAGCCTTTTCGGATACCCCTAAGCTTCGGCGCTCAAGCCATCCGACCTTTAGTGTTGTCCCTACTTCAAGGAGAAAGAAGATGGTTCCTGCCGTGTACAGTTGTCGGGACTTACCCGGTTTGTACAATGAAAGACATTCCTGAGGATCTTGAAAATACGGAGATCCTGTGTGATGCGGTGGTCTGTCAACGACGGCCTAAGAACGAACAAAAAGGGGTGCGGATACTCTGTTGGACTATCTGCACGACAAAGGCAACATATTACCTAGGATCATTCATCAACTCGCTGAGGCTTGTGTTGCCGAATAGCACTATAGTACCAAAGACACCCTTAGGTCACTTCCCCTGATTGCATCGATGTTCAATGCAATTGGACAAGAAGCGTCCTTGCCTGTTGCTCAACCTCGACCTAGCCAATCCTTAACTGGAACCCAATTTGATAACGCTTATGTCACCACTTCGTTCAAGCCGTGCTTCTTTGACTTCATCCAATTCTTCAACGTTGCCATGCAACCGCAACGCGCTCATCAAATCTTCTTCGCTAATGTGGCTCTTGCGCATTGCTTCCCAAAGGATTTCTCCATCCTTAACGAGCAGGCGGCTGTTTCCCTTAACGAAAGACCCAAACCAATTGAAGTTAAATGATAGCGCAGCAAAAAGCCAATGCAAGAGAATCAGCGTTAAACCAGCCACCAGCGTTGGAAAGAATTCAGACGAACCTGTAATAGCGCGGCTAACCACAGATCCAAAGATAATCCCAAGTATAATATCAAATGCCGTGTTCTTGCCGAAGAATCGCTTTTCCCCAATTCTGACCATGAACAATGCAGACAGGTAGACAACAACCGCACGGACGACCATGTGCCAGATTGTTAATTCCACAGCATCTAAGCCAAGGAGTTGCGTTATGGAAGCACTAATCTCCTGCATATCTATCTCCCCGTTAAACAAAATGATTAAGTCCCGGCATAATCATGTTGCAGGTAGTCGATATCGTGGATATGAACGCCAGTTTTCGAACCGGTTACCAGGCTAAGTTAGGCCAATTAGCGGCGATGTCCTCCTTTCGCAGGTTCTGTTGAAGATATTGTCCTGGCGTCATATTGTCGATGCTTGATTGTCGTTTCCTTTTGTTGTCCTTATCCATTTACCGCTCCAGGATCCCCTCGAGTGCCTGCAGGTCTTCGGCCTCGGTAAGCAACGAGCGCATCTTTGTCTTGACGCGGCTGCACAAGGATTCGACCCGGGGTTTGTGCCACGCCCGGTCTCTTCGAGAATGACACCCGCACCTTCCAATCCAGAGGTAGTAACCTCAGCCAGCCTTAACTAGTGTAGACACAATATTGAGCCGAATGTGCGATAATCCCTTCAACTTGCATCTGAACACCTCGAAATGATTGAAGAGTATTCTCCCGGCATCTCGGGTCCACTCCAGATCCCGGTACCAGGGCCCGACCTAAAACCCACTTCCCGCCGATATCCAAAGTGGTTATGAACCAAGCATTCTTCCTACCTCCCGCGCACACCAGTTCCGTGAACCCGTAGACAAGGCCTACGACAGTCCAAACTTCCCACCTGTTGCCATCTACCCTTCAATCCACATTTGGGGAAGCCGAAGGTGTCCTGCCGAGCATTGCACTTTATGATTTGTCTCCTGCGATAGAATCTATCGACGGGGTATCGAAAGTTGATGGATCTCTTTGAGGCCTTGAGATGGCATTATCGTCTTTAATCCCGGTTTTGCAATCCGGGCAGCCAAATGATGAAGGGGATGTGGAGAAAAAGGTCGGTTATGCTGGCAGGAATACCCTGTCACCACCATTCGTCCCCAAGGGTCTCGAGCAGATGAACGACTTCAACCGGATCTGGAGCGCATCCATTACCGCAAGATGTGATCGGACCTCAATGCTCGAAGGCCACTGAAATCCCACGGGAACAAGAGCAGACCTCCATATCCGTGGCCATTTATGGAAAAATGCATGCTCGAAAGCGAGGAAGCTACACCACCGCCTGGGGGCAATCTAACGTCTCGGCTTAAAGTTTGAAATCGACAGAACCCCTCGGCACCGAATTCGGGAATCGACGAGTCCCCGCTCACCTCCGCAGACATCGGTAGGGCAGAAGGTAGGAGGCTCCGCCTACGCGAAAGATAAAGGGATAGTCCGGTCGATGAGGGGATCGTCGAACGAGGTTCTCGATTCCCCGCGCGCAAGTCGAGCAATCATCGAGAAAGGCGGGGTGAAACCCAATGCGGAACCGGGTTAAAGCCAAGATACTAAACGGGGAGCCGACGGTCGGCAACTGGATCAATCTGCCTTCTCCATCGATAGTCGAGATTATGGCAGAGATCGGAATGGATTGGCTGGTATTGGATACCGAGCATGGATCCTACGGCGAGGAGATATTGGAGAGCATGATCCGGGCCATGAAGGGTACCGATGTCGTGCCCATAGTGCGGGTCGCGGACACGAACCCCGCCCTGATTAAGAAGGCCCTCGACCGTGGTGCTTACGGGGTCATCTGCCCGCTGGTAAATACGGCGGAACAGGCCAGGGTGGCGGTATCAGCCTGCCGATACCCACCCGAGGGCATGCGGGGAGTTGCCGGGACCCGTGCCAGTGCCTACGGCAAGGATCTGGGGGAATACTTTGAAACCTGGAACGAGGAGGTCCTGGTGATCTGTCAGATTGAAACGGCCGAAGCCCTCGAGAATGTGCGCGAGATAGCGGCCGTCGACGGGATCGACGTTCTTTTCATTGGGCCCTTCGACCTTTCCGCCAATCTTGGCGTTTTCGGCCAAATCGATTCCGATCCGGTCACGGAGGCAATAGCCGAGATAAGATCGGCGGCGCAGGAAGCCGGCGTGGCCGTCGGATATTACGCTCAGGATGTCGAGGAAGTATTGCAGAGTTTTGCCGAGGACATGAAGTTCGTGGCGATCGGGAGCGAAGTGCGCTTTTTGCAGGCGGCTGCCGAGGAGGCCTATCGCCGCATAGCGGATGGATTGTGATTGTCCCAGGTCAGTCGGATTATCCCGACATATGGTAGCCAAAAGCACGTCGATATGGCGCAAATCGGAACACATTCGATCATCACGCCCCCAAGAGACAATAGCGCAGGGATGCACCCCAGGAGGGGGAAATATGACAATCGAGATCAGGATTGAAGAAGTCGATGAAAGAAGATCCAAGCCCGAGGACAATTCCCTCAAATTCGGCGATGTTTTCACCGATCACATGTTCGTGATGAATTTCGAAAAATCCCGGGGCTGGTATGATCCCAGGATAATGCCCTTCGGTCCACTATCGATTTCGCCCGCAGCCGCGGCCTTCCACTACGGTCAGACGATCTTCGAAGGCCTCAAAGCCTATCGTACGGAAGACGATCGTGCCCTGCTATTTCGCCCGCGTGATAATGCCCGGAGACTGAACGCATCCGCCAGCCGGTTGTGTATGCCCGAAATGGAAGAAGATATCTTTGTCGATGCGATTCGGGCCCTCGTGGATTTCGAACGCGATTGGATACCCAAGGGCGAGGGGACTTCCCTTTACATTCGTCCCGTGATGTTCGCGACCGAGGAGCACCTGGCCCTCAAACCCTCCGCCCGGTATACGTTCGCGATCATCCTCTCACCGGTCGGTTCATACTATCCCCGGGGCTTAGCCCCGACCAAGATTCTGGTCGAGAGCCAGCAGGTGCGCTCCGTACCCGGCGGCGTCGGAGCGGCCAAGACGGGGGGCAACTATGCCCGTTGTCTTGAAGCCGAAGTCAATGCCAGCGAGATGGGGTACGATCAAGTACTTTGGCTCGATGGGCGCGAAAGGGAATACGTCGAAGAGGTTGGCGCGATGAACGTGTTCTTCAGGTTGGGAGATACGATCGTTACACCGCCCCTCACCGGTACCATCCTCCCGGGTATCACCCGGAATTCGGTGTTGACCCTGCTCGAGGACTGGGGGGTGCCCACGAAAGAGCGCAGGATACCATTGTCAGAGGTACTCGAGGCCCACGGAGACGGCACGCTCGAGGAGGCTTTTGGTGCCGGCACCGCGGCGGTGATTTCTCCCATCGGGCAATTGCGCTGCGGAGATCGGGATCTGGCGATAAACTCGGGCCGTATGGGAGAGATGACTGCCAGGTTGTACGAAACCCTGACGGGGATACAGCGAGGCCAAATCGAAGACAGATTCGGCTGGACTGTGGAAGTGTCCGGAGACTAAGCACCGCAGTATCACCGGCGAGTGCGAGGACATTGGGCGCACGCCTTTCGGCATCCGTTTTCGGAATACTTGACTTCTCCCGACCGGTAGAACAATTGCCGGCGATCGGGGGGTCTTCGGGCACTAATCCCATACGGTGGAGTGTGAGGCGGTGGTGAAGCCAACGGTTGCCCCCGGCGGCGGCAAAACCCTAACCCGAACACAAGCCGGGTCCGGCCGGAACCGCCAAAGGCTCCCCTTAAGCCTGTTGAGAGAAGCCGCCGCGAGAATGTCGAAGGGAAGCGTGATCGCCATCTCGGATTGCCACTCCCGTTGAAGGACCCGGTCAAAAGGATAAAGAATTGCCATTTTGGATGGGGGCATTCCCCTCGGTTGCCATCGGTATTTCTATCTTCTTAAGGAGGTTCACATGAATCGAGTCGAGAGAGCCCTGATGCACGCCTTGTTCGTGCATCTACATCACAACATCGACAAAGCAATAGACTTCGGAGTCTTTCGCGAGCTCAACGATATGGTAGGAGAACAGTGGCCGGATCACCTATTGGTCGGGCCGGATGCCAATGACGATGCCGCCGTATTTCGGGTGCCCGGTGAGGATGCCTTGATGGTGGCCAAGATGGAAAGCCACTGTTCTCCCTGTGTCCCGCGGCCCTACGATGGTGCGGCCACCGGGGCCGGCGGTGCCATGCGGGATGTGGTCGCCATGGGTGCTCGCCCGCTGTTCTTGCTCGATTTCATCGGGACTCGCCCCCTGGACCAAGAGGTCATAGTGGGTTCGTGCGGTTTCGACGGCAACTGCACCTGCGGCGAATGCGAGGTCATGACCAGTGGCGAACGAGTCAACCTCCTGATTCGGGGCATTAGGGACATGTGCCGGACCATGGACGTCTTCGTGGTCGGGGGAGGCTTGTCGACGTCTTTCAGCGATATCGTTCCGGCCGTAGTGGTTGCCGTCATCGGTCGGCTGGTCACCGAGGAGCCGTTGACCAAGCCGGCCAAGGGAGCCGGCGATCGCATCATCATCCTCGGCGAGACAGCCGATGATGGTAACGACACCCTTTACCGCGCCGGTTTGGTGGATAAGATGCGCCCCGCCCGCGCCCTATTCGAGGAAGAGCGGCGCACCATGGATGCAGCCCTGGCAGCGATGAAGACCGGCAAGATCAGAGCATGCTCAGACCTGGGGGCGGCGGGTATCGGTGCCGCGGTGAGCGAATCGGTGCGCTTCGGTGGTCTCGGTGCCGAGGTAGATCTCTCGCGGGTACCCACGGCGAAGGAAGGGCTCACGCCCGAGGAGATACTAATTTGCGAAACCCAGGCACGGATGTTGTTCCAGGTGGCGCCGGAGGATATCGATGAAGTGCTTTCGGTGCTAGCGGAATCCGGCGTCGATCACGCGGCTATCGGGGAAGTGACAGATGGCGACGAGGCGATCTTCCACTTCGGAAAAGAGAAGATCGCTCGCATACCCAACCGACCCGATCCCGCGGTGCTCGAGGAACTGCAATAATCCGAGTGGGGCGGCGGCGTTGGGAGCAGGTAGGGGAACCCCGCGTTACCGTCCCCTTTTTTCCCGGTACATGCGGCGATCCGCGAGGTGGTAGGTTCTCTCGAACGGTTGTGCCCGGTCTTCGCTTACCGCTAGACCGAGGGAGATACTCAGCGGAGGGTTCGGGGTGTTCCGGTTGAAGCTTTCGACGGCGCTCCTTATCCGGGATACGATCCTTTCTCCCTCGTCGCGATCGGTGTCCGGGAGGACTACGACGAATTCGTCTCCGCCCATCCGGGCGACTATGTCGTCGTCGCGGAATATTTCCCGGAGAACGTCCGCGAAACTCCTCAGGTAACGATCCCCCTCGGCGTGGCCGTAGCGATCGTTGATTCCTTTTAGCCCGTCGAGATCGGCCAGGATGATAGCGATCGGGTATTCATCGGAGTCCTCCAGACGAGTGAGTTCCCGGTGCAGATAGCGACGATTGTAAAGATCGGTCAACTGATCGTGGAAGCTGAGATACCGGATTTCCTCCAGGTTGCGGCTATTCCTCAGGGCCGCGGCCGCGACATCACCGAGAGAGGACACAAAGCGCAAATCGCGATCGTCGAATCCACCGTCCTTGTTCGCGAGGCCGATCAAGCCGACCGCCTGACCTTCGATTACCAGCGGTGCGAATAGGACATTCTCCAGCGGCATGTGTCCTTCGGGCAGTAGATTTGTCCACTTACTGTTCGCGAAGTGGTTGTCGTACACGCCGGACCTCGAGCGATAGGCTTTCTCGCGCAACCCGCGGATGGGCATGGGAAGGTTCTCGTCGACGCCGCAGAGCATACCACCGGGGTCCAAGAATAATACCTCGTTTTCTGTTCCGTCGGCACTCAGTAGTGCCACGTAGCCGGAGGTCGCCCCGGTGATTTCCCTGCAAAGTCCGAATATCTCCCGGGCGGAAGTCTCAAAATCTCGATGGGTGAGTATCGCCCGGGCGCTTTGGAGGAGTGCTTCGTATTCGGACGATAGCCGGTCGAGTTCCCCGCGCAATCCCGCGATCGAATCCCCCTCGTATTGTCCTTTTACCAATGTGCTTCATCCTCCCCTGACGGACTCGTCTCGGCTTCATATTCGTGAGAAGGGCGCGTTATGTCAAGGTATCCCGCGAAGGAGAGGCGACGTGGCGGGAAGATCACGGCTCAAAAGAGGGCGAACCCGATCGCGAGTTCGCCCCCCGCACATCAACCTCATAAACGATAAGCTCACCCGCGAACCATGGGCCGTAAGTCATGTCGCGAACCCCGGGCTTCTCCAAACCGGCAGGTACCGATCGCGTCCAGGCGCCGACGTTTACCATGCGCATACTCATCTCCTTAGCATCGTCTCGGTGATGACCATACCCACGTTTTCGATCACGCCAGCCATTCTCTCGTAGTAGGCGAGATAGGCGTGATAGGAGAAGGTGACCGGCGAGGCCAAGGGCACGACCGTGACCACTGCCCGATAGGAACCTTCTCTTTTGATAATGGGGGATCCGGAGACCGGTGCCGGTGCTTTGGGCGGGAATAGATGGCTATATTCCTCCGCTACGGTTGACCGTTCCCAATGGAGAACACCTTCTTTCACACGAAGTGTTCCGCACGAACGCAGCTTCTTCGTATGTATTCGATTTGTCGCTGTGAGTAGGATCCACATCGTTTGCGCTTTGCGGATGCGAGCCAAGGCAAAACACAAGCCCTCATCGCGAATTTGCCGTGACCATAGTCCTCTGCCGGGCAATCACATGGCTCGGTATGAGTCGCAGCGTGGGCGTCGAATTGGCAGGCTCGGACATTGAGATGCAACGGTTTCAGCTGCCGGGGGCGGCATCGTTCAAAGAACGGGGATTCGATGAGAAAGCTAGGTGAAATAGAATATGAGGAAGAGGAGAAGTCCCGTTATCATTCCGATGACTATCAGTGCGTCGAGGTTAAGGTTGCGCAGGTCCCACTCCGAAGAACGCACCGGCAGCTGTTCTTTTATCGTCGCCCACAATCGCCCACCCATGAAAATGTGATATAGGCGTTCGAGCGAGCGTTCGGCTGCCACGGGCAGCAAGATCAAGAGCGCGGAAATCCACATCACTGGTCGATATACCAGGGTGTGGATGTTCAGCCAGGACGGGGCCTCGTCCTGGTCGGGAATGGATTCGGCGATGGTCTCGAGGCGGAGCCATCGCGGCATCTTTATCTCGACTTTGGGACGTGGAATGTCGAGGCGCTCGGGATCAAGCCACGAGGGGGCGGATACCTCGAACTCGGGAAGACGAAGCTCATCGATGCGCATCCAGCGGGGGAACCGAAGCTTCGAAGAGTCGATCCGGGAGAGGACGAGGTAGATGATGCCAGCCAAAAGTAACACTTTCCCCGAAGACAGCAGATCAGCTCCGCTCCACACGTCGACGTGGGCGACGTGATCGATGGCGTACTCGCCGTACCCCATCTGCTCTCCGAGGGGGATGAATACCCGCTCGAGCAAGAGGTGTGGAAACAGACCAAAAAATGTTATCGCCCCGGCCAGGGCCAAAAGCGGTACGCGGAGGGAGAGTGGCAGTGGTTTGAGTCCCACCCGCCCGCTCGGGCCTTCGCCCAGGAAGATGGTTTTGAAAAGCCGCGCAGCGTAACAAAGCGTCAGGGCACCGGTTACCGTGAAGATCCACTCGGCCAGCCACAACATGCCCTGGTGATGATGCTCGTAGGCCTCCACGATGGCGTGGTGCAGCACTGTCTTGCTGGCGTAGCCGTTGAAACCGGGTATTCCACCGAGCCCAAGGGCGGCCACCAGGAATATCCCAGCGAGCAGGGGTAGTTGCCGCCCGAGACCCCCGAGCCGATCTCGATTGAGGCCACCGGCGGAGAAATAGATTGCCCCCGCGATCAAAAAGAGAGCTGCCTTGAACAGACTGTGATTGATGACGTGGTAGATGCTTCCCGTAACCCCCATGGCACCTTCCGAACCCAGGTAAACTGCCACTCCCAACCCCATCGTTATGTACCCGATTTGACTCACGCTGGAGTAGGCCAGGGTGCGCAGGACGTTCGACTGAAAGATGGCCACCGCGGCGCCAACGAACATCGTGATTACCCCCGCCCAGATGAGTATCATTCCGAAACCGGGGAAGGAGGAACCCGCCAGCAGTTCGCCCCCCGGTGCGTCCAGGGTATCCACCAGGAGGCGGGTGATGCCGTAGATACCGGTCTTTATCATTAACCCCGAGGATATTGCGTTTACCGGTGCCGGACTCACCGCGTAGGTTCCGGGCATCCAAAGATGCAGGGGAAAGATTCCCGCCTTAATCCCGAAGCCGACGGTAAACAGTGCGAGGATGTAGGGAAAATAGCGCGCGCCCCGAAGTGATGCCAGCGATGGGGTAAACTCGAATTCCCCGGTCTGACCGAAGAGCAAAAGGATGCCCAAGAGAACCAGGAGGCCGGCGATGATGCCCAGGTAGAGGTAGGTGTTCCCGATTCTCAATGTAGCCTCATCACCCCGGTGTACCACCAATACGTAGGAGGCGAAGGTCATCAGTTCAAAAAACAAAAGTAGCGTCAGAAAATTGCCCGCGACCACGACGCCCAAAGCCCCGGCAAAGGTAATGGCAGTGAAGGCGAAGTAGCGTCCGGAGGACTCTTCGCTCGCGGCATATCCCACCGAGTAGGCGGAGATTCCCAACGCCAAAGCCGAAAAGAGCCCCAAGAAGACGAGACCCAGGGAATCCGCCCGAAAGACGAGACCGAAGCCCAAAAGATCCCCTAAGGTAATCTCAAGAGGTTGTCCACCGAAATTCGGAAGAAGCGACAGACCGAGCAGCGCCGTGGTACCGACGGATGCCGCGAATACCATCCGCTGCATGAAAGGTTTGGCATGCAGTGCCAAAATCACGGGACCTGCGAGCAGCGGTAGGAGGGGAATCAACGCCGGTACGAGGCTCCAATCGGATGGGGACAAAAAGATCACCTCCGGCCTCCGCTAACCGTGAAGCAGCAATTTGGCCGCCGCCCGAGACAGCTGGAGGACGAAACCCTCGGGCATTAGCCCCGAAAGGAATATGGAAACCGACAATACCACCATCGGGATCATCATCGAGGGTGCCACCTCCAGTCGGGGTCTGGGCTTTTGTGCCTCGACCTGCGCCTCTTCATCGCGCAAAAAGGCGCTGATGATTATGGGAAGATAGTAGACGGCGTTGAGCAGGCTGCTGATGATCAATATCACCGCGTAGACGGTCTGACCGGCATCCAGGGCACCGACGGATAAGAAGACCTTACTTATGAATCCGTTCAACGGGGGTATCCCTATCATGGCGAAGGCGGCCATGGTGAAACAGCCCATGGTGACCGGCATTCGATACCCTATCCCCTTGATCTCGTCCACGGTGTGCTTGCCGGTGGCAGATATTATCGCGCCGGCGCAAAGGAAGAGGGTGGACTTCATCAGGGCGTGGGCAAACACGTGGTAGACATTGCCGATCAGGCCGTTTTCCGTGAAAAAGGCCATTCCCATAAGGATGTATCCCATCTGGGCGATACTCGAGTAGGCGAGGCGTTTTTTGAGTCCCCGTTGGGAGATGGCCAGGATAGATCCGAAGATCGTGGTAATTCCGGCCATAACCAAAAGGAGGGTCTGCCAGCCGGCGCCCGCCACGGTATGTATGCCGAAGATCTGGTATATAACCCGCAAGAGGCCGTAGGCGCCGGTCTTCAGCATGATGCCCGACAATAGTGCGCTGGCGCCCGCGGGGGCTACCGGGTGAGCCTCGGGCAGCCAAACGTGGAAGGGGACTATCCCCATCTTCATACCGAACCCGACCAGGTAGGCTATGAAAGTCGCCGTCGCGAGCCCGCTGGCCGCGGGGAAGAAGCTACTGTCGACCAGCGAATGGCCGCCGGTGACCTCGAAGGTTATGATGATGGCAAAAAGCAGTGAAAGACTGCCTACCAGGGTGAGCATTAGATAACGGTAACCCACATCCAGGGCCTCTTGCGTCTGCTCGTGGACCACGAGTACGTACGAGGCCAGGGACATGAGTTCAAAAAACAAAAACAGGCTGAACAGGTCGCCGGTCAAGAACACGCCCAGACAGCCACTCAAGCAAAGCAGCAAGAACGGGTAGAATCGGTCGCAGTGTTGCGAATGGCACATGTATGACTTGCAGTATATCGTCGACAGAAACCACACGAAGGAGGCTATCAGGGCGAACGAGAATCCCAGCACGTCGACGTTGAAGGATATGCCGAAGGGCGGCAGGAGGTTGGGGAACGCTATGTATATGGTTTCGCCCGCGATGATAGTCGGGTACATGATGGCCACCAGGACAAAGGCGGCACCGCTGGTCGTGATGGAAAACCAATCCCTGATCTCCGACGAGAACCTTTCGATAAACCAAAGCGGTATGGTAGCCACCAGAGGTACCATGACTGCCAACACCGGAACATAGCGCATTAATTGCGGATCCAACTAGAACGACCTCATTTCTCTAGATAGTCAGCAAATACGTAGCGGCCCGCCGCGCCAGTCCCAAAAGCGAGCCGGGCAACAAACCAAAATAAATACACGGGCACCCCACGATCACCAACCGCCCCAGCTAGGAAAGGGGGAGCCGGTCGATGGTGAAAGCCATTTCGGTCTCAGAATCCCCGAAAAACGCCCGCAAAACGATGGGCAGATAATAGATGCCGTTTAACAGGCTACTCAAGAGGATTACCACCACGAAGGCAGGTCTTCCCGCCTCGAAGGCCCCCAGGGCCAAATGCATCTTGCTCACGAAACCGTTAAACCCGGGTATCCCCACCATGGATAAGGCGCCGATCCCGAAAGCGACCATGGTAATGGGCATTCGCCTGGCGATGCCATCGAGGTCGGCGATGCGGCGAAGCCCGGTTTGGTATATCAAGGCGCCCGCGGCCAGAAACAGTAGCGTCTTCATCAGCGCGTGGTTGAAGACGTGCACCAGTCCGCCCGTGGCACCCGCCTCGCTCATAAGAGAGACACCCATGTAAATGTATCCTACCTGGGCGACGGTGGAGAAGGCCAGCATGCGCTTGATCTCTCGCTGGGCGATGGCAAATAGTGATCCGGCCAAAATGGCGGTAGCCGAAATGACCAACAATACGTCCGCCACCGGGGCGGTGGCGAAGATCTCGCGACCGAACACCGTGAAGATGAGGCGTATGAGGACTACCGCGTAGACTTTGACCACCAGTCCCGACAATACGGCGCTCGAGGGAGTCGGCGCCGAAGAGTGGGCGTCGGGCAACCAAACGTGTAATGGGAAGAGCGCCGATTTTACTCCGAAACCGACGATGAGGAGCGCCAGGGCGGCCATGATGTTCAACGGGTATTCGGCGACCGCCACGGGCATCGCCTCAGCGATAAGGGGGAGGTTGAACTGTCCCGTCACCATGTACACGAGCGCCAAGGACAAGAGTATGAATCCGGATCCCACGGTACTGAGGATAACGTACTTGAAACTTGCCTCGACGCATTCCCGCTCCGGCTTGATGGCGATGATGGCGCAGGCGGCAATCGTCGAGATTTCCGTGAAGACGAATATGTTGAAAAAATCGTGGGAGAAGCCCAGGGCGGTCATGGAGCCCACCAGTAAGAGGAAGAGCGTGTAGTACCAGCGGTGCAAATCCGCCCGCACTTCGTGGAACAGATCCCTTTCGGCGTAAAAGAGGATGATCGCCGCCACGAGCTGGATGGTTATGGTCAAAAGCAGGGAAAGGTAGTCTACCGACAGCGCTATTCCCCACGGCGGGGCCCATCCACCCATGTGATACTCGAAGGACTGTCCGGCATTTACCGCCGCCAGCAAAACGAAAAGCAATATAGAATTCGCGGGCAGGATAATCCGGCTCATCAACCCGACCGCCCCGGGTCGAATCCGCCCCAGTACCGGGGACAGGAAGGCTCCGATGAGCGAGGAACAAATCACGATTATAGGTATTTGCGGCACGAGTCCTTCCATCATCGTTCCTTCCGCCTAATCCTCATGATTTCGTCGGAGTCGGTGGTCCCATAGTACTTGTAAAGCTCGATGACCAGGCTGAGCGCGAAAGCGGTAAGGCTTACCCCGACCACTATTCCCGTGAGTATGAGTGCCGAGGGAAGGGGATTGACGAAGGCGACAACTCCGTCGTTCGCGGGGACTATGGGAGCCGATCCGCCCTCGACGTAACCGATGGATACCACCAATAGGAACACGGCCGTCTCCATGATGTTCATCCCCATGATCTTTTTGATCATGTTCGAGTGGGTGAGCATTATGTGCGCCCCGATGGAGAAGATTACTATGGATGCAAAATAGAAGTAGTTGTCGATCAAACCCTCGAGAATGGTCACGGTTTTCTCTCCCCAAACAGGTGGGTGAACAGGGTGATCACGGTGCTGGCCACCTTGGCTCCTATGGCCAAAGTCACCGGCATTATGAACCCGCCGGTGAAGAGAGTGCCGGTTTCTCCGCCGGACAGGATCCCGACGTTCGTGAGGAAGCTGTAACCGCCCAAAAGAGCCGACAGCCCAATTAATACGAAGATGAGCACGCTGGTGCTCTCCACCACCTCTGCGCGATCGTCCGGGTATATATCGCGCGCGAATCCCACGTCGAAAGTCAGGGCGTAAAGTATGATGCTCGCACCCAATATGGTTCCTCCGGGGAAACCCCCGCCGGGACTGAGGTGACCGTTGACTACGACGAAGATGCCGTAGACTTGGATGAACGGCATCAAGAGGTATGTAATGGTCTGCAGGACGAGATCATTCATCGCGGCGCGCCCCCCGTCCCACGTCGGAGTGAGCGGCCAACACCGTCAATACCGCCGCTATGCCGGCAAAAAGCACCGTGGCCTCGCCCAGGGTATCGTAGGCGCGATAGTCTGTGATGATGGCACTCACGATGTTGGGCACCCCGGTATCCTCGATAACCCGGTCGGTGTAACGCGCGCTCAGTTCGTTGTTGGAGGGGTTGGCGGGATCGCCGAAACGCGGCATCTCGCTGGTCATATATAAAAGCAAAACGCCCAGGACCAGTATAAGTATCGTGGCGATGGCTGTGCGCATTATTCCTGCCTCCGGGTCTTACTTACGGCCACCATGAACAACAGGGTGGTCACTCCGGCGCCTATGGCGGCTTCGGCCATGGCAATATCGGGTGCGTTGAGCTGCTGCCAGATCATGGCCATTACCAGGCTGTAGGCGGCGAACACGATGACCGCGCTCAGGAGGTCGCGGATGTATGCCACCGCCAGGGCGCAAACGATCAGGAAGGTCAAAAGGGCCAAATGAAACAGTTCAGTCATCGTAATCCACTCCATGGCCCAGGCGATCCCGGGAATGGTAGGTTGCCCGGGCTATCACGTGCGTGGCCGTGGGGTTGGTTATCCAAACGAAGAGGATGATCAGGAGTAGCTTCACCGTCTCGAAGGAGATGCCGGCGTGAATGCCCAGGCCCACGAGGGTCAGCCCAATGCCGAGGGTGTCGCATTTGGTGGTGGCGTGCATCCTGGTGTAGGAATCGGGTAACCGCAAAAGGCCCACCGTACCCACCACGAAAAAGAAGATGCCGGCCGCCACGAAAACTATCGTCAATGCGTTCGCGAACACGTCCCGAGCCTCCTAGCCTATGTCGTCGTACTCCAGGTATTTCGCCACACCTATGGTGATTACGAATCCGATCAGCGCATACACGACCGCCACATCCAGGAAGAAGGTCTCTTTGGATCCGAAGGAGATCAACGCAATTATCGCCACCGTCTTGGAGGCGATCACGTTGATCGATATCACCCGATCAGTCGCCGTCGGTCCGATCACGGCCCGATAAAGACAGGCGAAGAGCGGGATCATGAGCGCCACGGCAGCGGCCATAAAAAGTGAATTCATCTCACCCATCACCCATCACCTTTTTCCATTTCTCCGATGAGCCTGCGCACGTCCCACTCGCGTAGGGTTTCGGCGCTCTCTCGCGTCAAACAATGTACCACGAATTTTTGGCCTTCCACGTCCACGGTGAGCGTACCCGGGGTGAGGGTGATGGCGTTGGCCAAGAACGCTTTACTCATTGGCAGTCGCAATTTGCTTTCGAAAGTCACAATCCTCGGTTCTATCGGCATGTCCCGCGACAACACGATGCGCGCCACCTGGAAGTTGGCCCGCACTATGTCCACCAACAGGTTGAAGAGGATCCGGCCGAGCAGAAGGGGGCGAAACCCGTGTTCGGCGGGTTTGAGTTTGGAGATCATCCCCAGGTTGGCCAGGGTGACTGCCGATACCGTCACCAGGCCGACCAAAAGATGCTGCCAGTGAAGGGTTCCGGATACGCTGATCCAGAAAGCCATCAGCGCAAAACCGAAGATGAGAATGGGTAAGAAACTGCGTTTCATTGGTGCCCACACCTCGAACCGAGAAAGTATCGTCACCGGGGATGCCGTGCAGCCAGATGGCGATCTCCCCACATACTTTATCAGGTTATGCGTATCGATGTCTCGTAGTATGTGATAGCATTCACAAGCGTTCGGGGCAATTGCGAACCCCCATCTCGTGCACCCCGTTTTCGTGGTCGGGCCAACGACCGGAGTTGGCGGCGGCCGTGGGTACCGGAAGACTTCGGTGGCCGATGGCGATGTCGATGGCCATCCCGTCTCTTTTCACAGGACGGCCTCGCCCGGGAGATCCTGCCCCGTCGGGTTTGAATCTGGAGGGGATCAGGGGTCATTCGTCGGGGAGGGGCGCGATAGTTCCAAGCCCGACGCCAAGACGGCGGTGATTCCGACGGCCGCGGCCACACCGACGAAGACGGGTCCGTAGCCGAGCCAGTCCAGCACTATTCCACCCACCAGGGGAAAGAAGAGAGTGGGAGCGGTGAGGGTGCTGCCGAGCCCCGCGTACGTGGGGCGCCTGTTAGGTGGTGCGATGTCCAAAAGGTAACTGGTAAAGGCCATCTCGCGTCCGTTGATGGTGGCCCCGAGCAACAGGAATACAGCGCCGTAAAACCCGGGGGAGAGGTTTCCCAGCGCCAGGGCGAGGACCGGAATGGCCGTGCAAAGCGCGGTGCAGGACTGCAGCAACCTGTCACTTCCGAGGTAGTCGTTAATCCGTGCCCAGGCGACGTTGGAGAGGCTGCCCCCGAGAATCTGCAGGAAGACGTAGCTTCCGACCGCGGCGTCAGACGCACCGAGGATTTCGCGGGCGTACAATACGTAAAACGGCACTATCATGCGGTGTAGCCCGACCAAATTGCGGATAAGGAGATATCTCTTCAGGCGGTTATCATCCCTCAGGATGGCCAGGCTATTGCGCAGGTATTGGCCGAGGGGCTCGGATCTCATCGTTCCCGGGACCGCGGGTTCTCGCATGATGGCAAAACCCACTCCGGCCACCGTCAGAGCAGCGGCGCTGGCCAAAAAGAGCACCGCGTAATTGCTCGGGAAGACCAGGTCTTCGTGGGCGAGGATCCGACCGACGAAAAGCCCCGCGCCCAAAGCGGCCAGGCTCCCGAGGAGTTGGCGAGTGCCCAGGAACAGGCCGCGCCGGTTATCGGGTATCACTTTGCCGACGACATCCATCAGGGCGACGCCGCCCAGGCTGCCGCCCAGGGCGAATACTCCGATGAGCACGAAGAGGATCAGCTCGATTATGCCCGGGTCG
>CAYLPL010000007.1:0-16048 GCA_964385545.1 uncultured Clostridia bacterium
ATCCGGAACTCGAGCGACCATTCATAATCGAAATCGATGGTAAGCAACATGAAGAACACCATGGCAGAGACCTCGAGCGGGATGAGATTCTAGGGGATGCCGGATACGTGGTAATGAGAATACCTGCGGATGAAGTAGAGAACACCGATCGATACAGCCTACTTTTAGAACGGTGGCCCGAATGCGACGACATTGCATCGGACGGGTTTTGTCTCGATTCCGTTGAACTATCACGTATTGTGCATCAGGTTGAGCTCGTTGTCTTGCAAGCAATTTCTTCCGGGCACATAGGCATAAGAGACTGTGACGAGTGGCATATCTCCTCGGACCTGCATCATATCCCCGGAATGAATGAACAGCTTGCAATTGATATCTTGGATCTGGCCCTTAGGGACCTGCAAGAATTGGTTGCCAAGCTCGGTCTACTTTACGATGCGACTTTGGTAAGGGGAAGTCCGAACGTACAATTGTCAACCGCACCCGGAACCGAGAAGGATACGGGTATACATCTTTCTTTCACCGGTCAGTCCGCGTACCCGAATACCTTCCACATTCGTAATGTGTATTTGCCTTTCCAGATAGCATCGAGCGCAACACCGTGCAGCCCAGCATCCATTCAATCGCGACCAAGTAGGCAGACACTTGAGTATTTTCTGCGATATATCTTTCGCAAGAAGGAGTTTTGGCAAGGACAATATGAGACCATTGAACGAGCACTCCGTGGTGAGGACTCTGTGGTTCTTCTCCCCACAGGAGCTGGGAAGTCCATAGCCTTCCAGCTGTCATCTTTGCTTCGCCCGGGTATGGCCATCGTCGTCACTCCCATAATCTCTTTGATGGAAGATCAGGTCTACAATCTGAAGAATGTGGGTATCGATCGCTGCATCGCGATTAGCAGTAGCATAACGAGTCACCAAGACAGGAATGCCATTTTGGAATTGGTGGGCCAGGGCGAGTACCTCCTGGTTTATGTAACTCCGGAACGATTTCAGATTCAAAGCTTCCGAAATGCTCTTAGATCACTCACAGTCCACTCACCGGTGGCTCTCTTGGCGATCGATGAGGCTCATTGCGTATCTGAATGGGGCCATGATTTCCGCACATCCTATCTCAATATCGGCAGAATCGCCCGGGAGTATTGCGGTGTTGCTGGCTATGTACCGCCTCTGTTAGCGCTCACGGGCACTGCGTCAAAAGCGGTTCTAAAAGATGTGCAAAGAGAACTCGCGATTGAGGATTTCAATGCGATTATCACCCCGGAATCCTTCGATCGGACGGAATTGCAATTTCGTATAGTTCATTGCCCTTCCTCGGAGAAGATGGCCCGTCTAAAGGGGCTGATAGGACAGAGTATTCCCTCGTTCTTCCGCGAATCACCAAACACGTTTTATCAGACTCGAGGTGAATCTACTAATGCGGGAATAGTCTTCTGCCCACATGTTAATGGATCCTATGGTGTAGTCAGGGTAGCAAATGAAATCCACGAGGAACTCAGGATTGGTACGGGGTACTACTCTGGGAGCGCCCCCAAGCACCAGGATCACCATAGCTGGAATTTTGTAAAGAGTGAGACGGCAATGAGATATAAGCGAAACAAGTTGCCTCTCTTAGTCGCGACTAAGTCATTTGGCATGGGGATCGATAAGCCTAACATCCGCTACACGGTTCACTACGGCATTCCAGCCTCGCTCGAGGCTTTCTATCAGGAAGCAGGTCGTGCGGGGCGTGATCGGAAACTGGCCCAGTGTATCCTGCTCATTTCCAACGACCACCCTGAACGTAATAAGAAACTGCTCCACCCGGAAACTAGTGTGGAATACATTGCGCGTACGATTCGAGGTCTATCATGGTCAGATAATGACGACATATCACGTGTGCTATATTTCCATACCAAGGCTTTTCGCGGTATCGAAGGCGAAAAGGAGTCCACCAGGAAGGTACTGGCACAGATCAGAGAAGAGGCTGATCGCGGCCTGGTAAATGTTATCTTCAGGGACATGGAAAGAGCCACAGCAGAAAAGGGTCTCCACCGCCTGCTGATCCTCAGTTTGATCAGCGACTATACCATAGACTATTCCTCGGATGAGTTTACAATCCGTGTCTCAAACCCGACCAAAGAGGCGATCACTGATGCATATGTACAGTACGTAGCCGGTTACAGCACAGCGCGATCCGAGTACGCCCGATCAGAAGCCAGGCGATGGTTAGACCTCGATTATGAAGAATTCCTCCTGAAAATGATTGAAATGCTTTTGAACTTCATCTACGAGGTTGTTGAAAAAGGACGACGCGCCTCGTTACGGGAGATACTGACAGCTGCGGAAAAAGGACAGACCGGGGAGGGTCTCCGGACACGCCTCTTACAGTATCTCGAGGAAACGGAATACTCCGATTTTTTGGATCATTTGCAGGATGCGCCCGACACCGGACTGGAGGGGATAATCAACGTTTTTGAGAATGATGTCATATCGGTTCGAGAATCGCAAGAAATCAGGGGACAGGTTATCAGGTATCTGGAGTCGTATCCTGATCATCCAGGATACCTATTCATTCGGGCATTGTCGGAAACCCTACAAACCGACAGGAATGAACCAACTATCGTTGACAACTTTGAAGCAGCCCTGTCATTCTCGCTTGAACGATATAGAGTCGATTCAAGCAAGCGGGCGCAATTCATAGCGTGGGCTTTAAACCTCGTTTTCCAGCAGGATAGGAGTCTGGGTGAGCAAATGATAGAGGCGACTTTGCGAAAACACGGCACGGAGGAGGTCGCTCGTGCCATGGTTCAACGCCTCGATGCTTCGGTTGCGCATATGCCCGCCTCGTTCCTCCTACATAAACTGAGCGAACGTATCACCAATTCCATTGTGTAATCACGCTGTATCACAGGGAAGGAGCCTGCCATATGTCGGTCGATCGAGACAGGTTTCTGGAGGTTGAACAACATGCTAACGAGCTTGTAGACACCCTGGAGAATTTGAAGCGGGAAGTATCATCTTATTCAAATGCGACGGAAAACCTGGTCGAAATAAGAAACCATCTAATAAGTCTTATCGAACAGATGGAATCTGTTGCCTCCGAAACATCTCAAGCCGCAAGGAATGTACGGGACATAGGTGGCCCGCAGATTATTGAACGGATTGATAACCTGGAGACGCTCACCGACGGGCGGACCGAGAATATTCTTAAGGAGACCCGCGGTTGCGAAGAGGCCATAATAAAGACCCGGGAGGATATCTCCAAGCGTCTGGAGCCAGTTCAGGATGCTTTGTCCCAAATCAGCGAGCACATCAAGAGACTTATGGTTGTTGCCTATTCGGCTATTGCTCTAGCAGCTCTAGGGAGTATCCTTGCTCTGCTGGGACTACTCAACTAGTCAGATTTGAAATGAGCGTCACCCCCGCCAAGTGGTCAAACCTGTCCGGGTCTTTACATGTGCCTTTTGATTTCAGCTGCAGTCACGGTTTCGGTGTCACTATCGGCTTTGAGAGCTTCCGTTTGTCTGTCTCGCAAAAGTGTCATTTGCCGTTGCTTCAGTCTCTTCTTGCTCCTTCTGTGTTTTCCCCAATAGGCGGAAGACCGCCTCGATTTCGGGAGTATCTGACTGGATCGAGGACTGTTAACCGGCGGGTTTTCAGGTTCGATTCCTGCTCGCACAGCACTCAGATTGTTACCATAATCCTAACGTGATCTGGAACATGATAATGGTTCAGCGTATTTCCCTTTAGTGCCCAATACTAAAGACCCTGTCGGGATGCGCAATTATCTACGACTATACATTATCATCCAATTTGGAGCTGCATGGAGCTCAAGAGGTCTCCAGTTCAAATCCGGGTAGCCCGACACCAAAAATCCCCCGTCCGAATAGAGGAAGCTCAGGGTTGAGTCCGTGGTGGTGGCCCATAATTGTCTCCATCACTTAAGCACTTATCTGTAGCCTAGGCTTGGTGTAATAACGCCATCATAAGTTGGCCGTGAATCGTCCTTGGCCGGATTCCTCGGTGATTCCGTCATCGAAGCAGCCATAGCACACCGCCTTTTGCACCATTCCGCAACCGTAAACACGCGGGGAAACAGTTACCGAAGCGGAAACCGAAGGAAGGCGGAACTCGATCGCCCGCCACCTGCCAAGTTCTGTTCGGCATGACAAGAGAATACAGAAGGAGCCCCGGGCTGGCCGTGTAAACAGTCCACAAAGACGTCCGCACCCCCTTTCAACTCCCTTTACTCCGGCTTTGACACCTCCAATTTCGGCTATTACCACAACTCAGTCCTCCGGTCGCGGAAATGGGGCGAACAATAGGTCACATATGCGTGGACCATGCAGGAATATCGAGGAATGTGCCGGAATCAATATGAGTAGATCGGTAGCGGAGGGCGCAGTTGGATCTGCATCCCGTCATTCGATCAGCTGACCGATTTCGATCGTTCCGGTTTTCGCAAGCGATCTCTTGATTACCGCAGGCATTACTGGTCTACCTATGCCCAATCGCCAATACAACTCGAGGCGACAGGACGGCGCAGGCAAACCCACAGGACGATCCGTTCACATCAAACGACTTCTCATCTGCCATCTTTCCGTAACATCTTATCGTGTAGGTTTGTGTATTATCTTTGCCGCCGCGATCCACCCAGGGGACTACGCTGACTAGTAGTTGATCCTTACCACGGATTACCCGACCACCTCCGGTGCGGCGGGAAAGACGAAAGGGGAATACCCATGAAGAATCGAATGATCGCCGTTTTTGTGGCGATGACGCTGATCGTTGGAGTCGGTGGCATCGTCTTCGCGAGCGATCCAGGTGAGTTTTTCAACGATGCAGAACAGTGGGAAACCGAGTTCTTTGCCGAACCCGCCTATTGGCTCGGCCGTACGGGGATATTCATCGGCGACGAATCGGCGAATCTCACGCCCGACGAGCCCCTGACCAGGGCCCAGATGGCCACGATTCTGAGCCGGATGACCGGCCAAACCGCAGCGGCTACCAGTCTCGCCTCCTCGCCCACCTCTTGGACTGACGACGCCGACATTCCCGACTGGGCCAGGGGCTTTATGGCCCTCGCCGAAGCCCAGGGGTGGTTTATCGGCCACGACGACGGCTCGGTGGGACCGAACGATAATCTCACTTTTGCCCAAATCGCGATACTGTTGGCCCGCATAACCGACAATGAAGATCTGGCGACGGGATCGTGGCCGGCCAGTGCAATGATCGCCGCCACGGCGATGGATCTGTTCGAGGATGTCGGCGCGGTGGATCCGAACTTCCCGATACTCCGGGGCGAAATGGTCGCCGTAGCCTTCAGGGCGATGTTGGTGGATACCAATATCAACCGTCCTGCCGCCGAAGGAGGCCCCGGTGCACCTCTGATGGAACAGCAATTCCCCGATGAGTACGAAGAGTATCTCGAAGAGGAACCGACAACCATCACGGGTGAGTGGACCAACTACCTCTCCAGCTCCCAACGCATAGTAGTCGGAGATGGAACATACGATCTCCATCTTTCCGAGACCGATGATGTGTCGGTTCACGTGGTCGTCAACGAAAGAACCTGGCTGTACATGGGCTTCACGGGAGTCTTCAATCACTTCGAAGATAAGGTCGTCACCATTACCTTAAACGATGACGATGAAGTGGAGAAGATCGAGGCAATCATGGACACCTATCCCGACGAATTCCTCGAAGATGTCACCACCGTCGAAGACGAAGAGGACTTCGGAACGGTTACCATTGAAGGCGATAACCTCGAGGTCGACGAAGATACCGAAGTGTACCTGGACGGAAACCCGGTCACCCTGGCCGAACTCGAAGCGGCCTTCGAGGATTTCACCTCAGAATGGGATACGGATAAGATGCTTGCGACGGTGCGCACCTTGGGCGACGAGAGGGCCGATGGGAAGAAGGCCATCTGGATCTCGGCGATCGCCGAGAACACGCTCGAAGGTAGCGTCACCGGCAAAGGTACTGACACCGAGGGTGAATTCGTGCGGATTGACGGAACCAAGTACCATTATCGCGCACCGGTCACCTCCTCGGATTTCACCGTCGGGGAAGAATGCATGGTACTTTTGGATAGTTCGGACGAGATCTGCCTGGTCCTGGTAGTCGCCCCGGAGGAATCCGAATTCTTCGGCATGCTCAAGACCTTCGAAGTGGATGCGGACGATGTAGGTCCCGCGGTGTTCGAGCTTTCCGACGAAACCACCGTGGAGCTCGAATACGACGCAGGCACCTGGGCTATAGATTCCCCGGACCTCGATTGGGTATGGTACGTAGTGCACGACGGGGAAGACCTGGTCACCTTCGACAATCCGACCAGCACCACGATGGAGGTAACCAACGAGGAGCTAAGCACCGTCACCGAAACCTATCTGCGCACCTGGGACGGAGTAGATACCACGACGGTGATCTTGGCATCCAGCGTATTCGGCTTCGATGATGCCCTGGGAGATCACGTGGATCCCGAGGATCTCGTAGGGGAGATGGTCGATGTCTACGTAGATAGCGAAGGAAACGCCGGCTTCGTGATAACCCACTAAACGTATCTTCTGGACCGGCACCCGAGGCGACATCGCGCCCTCGAGTGCCGGTTCCAGGTACGTTGCCGATCCCGCCGCCAGTCTCCAGGCAGCAAATCGCCAAACACGTTTACGCAAAGTGCGTCTCACGGGTCAAAGATGATCGGAGATGATTAGGTCTTCAATCTCGCCCCCCTTTGGGCGCGGGATAGCCCGTCTCTGGATGGAAGGATTCGAGAAGGCGGGAAGTCCAAAGCCGCACCCCGTCGCGGGATCTCCAACGGAAGCAAGCGCGGGTGTATCCGCCATCCTCATTCACACAAAGGAGAGATCCGATCGGAAATCCCGTTTTGATCGGTTTCAGAGGATCCATCTTCCCTCGGGTTCGTCGTGGATTAGCGGGCGGAAGCTGAGGGGATTGCGGATGGTGTCCGGGGGAAGACGAAAGCCACGAAGGGACGAACTCCACCCGCAACCCGATCCGCATTCAGGTAAACGACCTTCTCAACGATGGCCATATCTGGAGTCTTATTCCCTGTTGCTCCTGATAGCGATGGTCTTCGGACTGTGGTATACCGCTCCATTGCGGCAAAGACCGTCTTCAACCCCAGGCCGTCTGATACCGGCATTCCCCTCGGGATCCCGGCGGATCTTACCGGGGATCCGCTGGTGTTTACCCTCGGAACCATCGCTTTCGTGCCCGGGACCGGTAATCGAGGGAGGAAGCGAATCGGGTGAGTGCCCCTTTGCCGAGGATCGCGATCGTGAGGACTCCGCTCAAAGTGGGAGCCCTCAATTATTGGCGCGCGTTTTTGATGTCTGGAATCCATGCCGCCGGTGGCGCCATCGCCCGGGCTCTACCTGTCCTGTTTCGGATCCAACGCATCGCGCAGTCCATCGCCGAGGAAATTGAAGCCCAGGATGGTAAACATGATGGCGAGGCCCGGAAAGATGGAAATGTGGGGAGCACGACGGATGAAAGAACGTCCGTCCGCCAATATGCTGCCCCAGCTCGGAGTGGGGGGCTGTATGCCGAGGCCGAGGAAGCTTAAGGAAGCCTCCGCCAAGATGGCGGTGGCCATTCCGAAAGTGGCCACCACGATGATGGGAGCTAATAGGTTCGGCAGGAAATAATGGAGGAGAAGCTGGTGGTCCCTCAAACCGATGGCCCGGCCGGCTTCCACGAACTCCTTTTCGCGAATGGACAATGCATCGCCCCTCACCAGACGCGCATAAGTCGTCCAACCCACAGCTCCCAGGGCAATCATCACATTGTAAAGACTGGGGCCGAGGACCGCCATTATCGCGATAGCGAGCAGGATGACCGGGAAGCCACGGAATATGTCCACCAGCCGCATGATGAGGGAGTCCCATATGCCTCCGTAGTATCCGGCGATCAAACCAAGGCTTACTCCGATCACGGCGCCTATCCCCACGGCGATTACCCCCACCTGAAGGGAGACGCGCGATCCGTAGATAATCCTGCTGAGCAGATCCCGTCCGATGGGATCCGTACCCAAAATGAACCCTTCACTTCCTGGGTCGAGCATCACCTTGTCCTCGTAGGGCATCGTCGGATCGTGGGGCGCCACCAGCGGCGCAAAGACCGCCAGAAACGTCACTGTCGCGATGATCGCGAGCCCGACAAGCGCGAGCTTATTCCGGCGAAAGCGACGCCACATATTGGTAACGCTGCGTCTTTGCGGTCCAATTGCCTCCCTGTGCTGACGTGGGACCACTCGTTGTTCCCGGGCCAATTCGGGCACGCCTCCAATCTTCAATCATAACGAATTCGCGGATCCAGCCAGGTGTAAATGATGTCCACCGCCAGGTTGGCCAAGACGAAGGCCGTGGCCAGGACCAAAACCATCCCCTGCACAACCATGAAATCACGACGATTGATCGAAGATATTATCATTCTACCGGCCCCGGGCCAGGCAAACACGGTCTCCACGATTACGGACCCCCCGAGGAGCTGTCCGAGTCGCAATCCCAAAACGGTAACCACGGGCAACAGGGCATTCTTTAGGGCATGTCTGTATACGACAACCCTTTCCGAAAGACCCTTGGCACGGGCCGTACGAATGTAGTCTTCTTTGAGAACCTCCAGCATGTTCGAACGCGTCAACCGGGTAATGAGGGCGGCAGTTATCAGGCCCAGGGTTATGGAGGGCAGGGCGAGGTGTCGCACGGAGCGGATAACGGGACCCGGGTTGAGCTGGGTGAGGAGAACCCACAGCCCTTCCAAAAGAGAACCACCCCGACCGGAAGCCGGGAACCAGCCCAGGTACAAAGACGCGAGGAGAATCAAGACCAAGCCCAGCCAGAAGCTGGGCATAGAGATGCCGAACAAGGCCCCCATCATGCTGGTATAGTCGATCAAACTATACTTTTTGACCGCCGATATCACCCCGATCGGTATGGCGATGGCAATGGAGAGCACGAAGGCGGTGAGCGTCAGTTCCAAAGTTGCGGGCAACCGTTCCTTTATCATCTCGATGACCGGACGGTTCGTCCTATAGGACATTCCCAAGTCTCCCTGGACAGCTCCCGCGAGGAAATCGCCGAACTGTACCCAGAAGGGTCGATCCAGGCCCAGTTCGCTTCTTATCCGGGCGATTTCTTCTTCGCTGGCATTCTCCATACCGATTTTGATCAGTACTGGATCCCCCGGTGTGATGAAGGCGAGGGAGAAGACCAAAAGCGATACTCCGAGGAGTACCGGTATGAGTGCCAATGCCCTTCGTGCGATGAACGCGTACACCTATCCATCCTCCCGTTGTCCGCGTCGCGAGGCTGGCCTGCTCCGAATCACCGCTAACCGCGGCCTTCGCCGCGACGACCGTTGCCGCCGCGGCGAAAACCGCGATAGCTTACTCCGACATCCACACCTCGGCGAAGGGAGTCTTGAACCAGAAGGCGCCCGAGAAAGACGGCTCTATATCGCGAACGACGTCCTGGTAGGCGATAATCCTCTCGTCGTGGTAAACGAAGGCCGCCGGGGCCTCATCGACGATGATCTCCTGCACCTCACGGTAGATTTCCTTGCGCTTATCGAGGTCCGGTTCCAACCGTCCCTTGTCGAGGAGCTCGTCCACGCGGGAATTATCGTAGCCGAACATGTTGAACTGCTCCGAGGAAGAATGGAAGGTATTGTAAAGTATCGAATCGGGTTCAACGTTGGTCGTCCAACCGACCCGCAACATGTCGTAGTCCTGATTGGTCAGGCGCTCGAGGAACGTCCCCCATTCCAAACTCTGGATTTCGATCTCGACGCCGATCTCGGCGAGCATGCTCTGAAGCAGGGGAGCCTCGCGCTGCAGCTGTTCTCCCTCCGATATCATCAGGGTAGCCTCGAACCCGTCGGGATAATCGGAATCTGCCATATATTCCTTGGCTCGATCGAGATCGAAACCCCTGCCCTCGAACTCCGAATCGTATGCCCAGCTCGTGGGGGGAAGGGGCCCTTCGGCGGGGATAGAGGTTCCCGGATATACCGTATCGATGATCCGCTGCTTGTCTATGGCGTGGGATATCGCCCGACGGACGTTAATGTCGTCGAAGGGCTCCCGGTCCATATTCATGGACAGTGAGCGCCAATTGGTCCCGGTAACCGAATCCACCTCGATGCCTTCTTCTTCCTCCAGCCTCTCCAGTTCTTCGCCGGGAACTTCGGCCATCAGGTGGATGCCGCCGGTTTCCAGCTCCACGATTCGGGTGGTGGCTTCGGGAATGGGTCGGAACCTGAGGGAATCCAACTTGGGACGACCACCCCAATAGTCTTCGAAAGCCTCGAGCAGAGTGTAATCGTCCGTGCGATACTCCTCGAAACTAAATGGCCCGGTGCCGATGGGCTCGGACGCCAATCCCTCGTTGCCGACCTCCTCCACGTAGTCTTTGGGTACTACATATCCGTTCAAGAGATCGGTCATAAAGACCATGTTGGGCTCTCGCAGGACCACTTCCAGGGTATAGTCATCTACTACGTTTATCTCGTCTATCAGATCGAAGTCGGCCTTACGGGGGGAGTTGTAATCCTCATCCATCAAACGGTCCAGGGTAAACTCCACATCTTCCGCCGTCATCTCGCTTCCGTCGTGAAACTTCACGCCCTCCCGCAGATAGAAAGTCCAGAGGGTACCGTCCTCCTCGATGTCCCAATCCTCCGCCAGGCAAGGCTGAAATTCGCCTTCGTAGTCCATGCAAAGCAGGGTCTCAAACATTTGATCGATCACGCGGCCACTGTAGAGGTCGGTGTATTGCCCGGGATCTAAGGTGTCCACGTCAGCATTGTTGGCGACTATCAGATCGCCCCCGGCAACCGCTTCCCCATCACCGTTTGCGGGCGACGTCGATTCTCCGCAACCCACAATTACCAGGGCTACCGCCACGAGCAAGGCTCCAAATAGCATCATTTTGTTACCGGCAATTCTGGACAAGAGTCAAACCCCTCTCAAATGAAGTATCGGATCGACCTCTCGGCTGACGGAAATGGACGAAAAGACGATATCGAGCCCTGCCTAGATTCACCCACTCCCACCCACGAATAATGTTGACGTGATATGGGTATACTGCGACTACCGAATAATCATCCCGCCATTTTGCGCTATCCTGTAGGATTATCGGGGATTCTTTACGCCGATCGTCCCGCGCCTACGGTTCCGCCGACCTGCCGGGAATCTCGTGCCAAAACGGGGGATCCCGCCGACGGGATCCAACCCGGGCACCATGGTGCCCGAGGTAGGACTTATTCGCGGGCACGCGGAATTCCTGTCTACCCCCTCCCAGAAGTAGATTATACGCATAATCTTAGACTGGATATCGGGTATTTTCAATGCTCTAAGGAATCAACAGGGAGATTGTCCGGAATTATTTGCCGATAAACGGCAAAATCACCCCGAACGGGGATGGGTGAAATCTATGTTGGGGGAATGGCTAACCGTTAGTTATCGCTCGAGGATTCGGAATCGAGCAGCTCGAGATAATCTCCGTAACCCTCGGATTCCATTTGATCCTTCGGGATGAAACGCAGCGCCGCGGAGTTTATGCAATACCTCAATCCGGTGGGCGCGGGCCCGTCGGGAAACACATGCCCCAGGTGTGAATCGGCCTCCCGACTCCTGACCTCCGTTCTCGCCATGCCCAGTGAGGTATCGTCCTTTTCCACGATCGCGTCGGGCACCGCGGGTTTGACAAAGGAGGGCCACCCCGTACCCGAATCGAACTTATCACGACTGCTGAACAAAACCTCCCCCGAGACGACGTCCACGTATATCCCTTCCTCGTCGTGATCCCAGTACTCGTTGGCGAAGGGAGGTTCCGTCGCATCTTCCTGGGTTACCTGGTATTGCATGTCCGTGAGATGGCTTGTCTTATCATCTCTCATCGAATGATTCTCCTCTCGGTATGTGCCGTAGCATTGATCGGAGGCTGATCCTGCGGAATCCAAAGCGTCGCGTCCGTTGCTCACCGCTAGAAACGACGCGGCTATGATCGTAAAGCCTATCATGATGATCGTCGTGATGCGCAAATTCCATTCCCCCTGGTGTAACTACTATCTGCATCTATACCCCGCACACGGACAAATACGCACGAACCGGGTATCCCGGCCAAAACCGAGGCGTCTTTGGGGCCGGGCAATGCGGGAGCTCAGGAGACCGCGGAACACAAAGGGAAGACCGGGAGGAGATGTTTCCGCGATCACGAAGAAGCATTCAACCAAGGATGATCTCCCAAACCGACCCTTCAATCTGGCGCCACGGCGTCATCGGCCGGAGGGGGAGGGTGGATGGTCATTTCGGAGGAGAGGACAAATGCGCAGGCACCTTCTGGCAGCATGCATGATCCTCTTTTTGAACGGTTATTTCATCTACCTCACCGACAACGGAACGGCTGCCAACTGGCATTGGGCGCTGTTTTTCCTCAGTGCCCTGATGCTCGGAACGGCCATTTACGTCGGGCTCGTGTTTAGCATCGCCTTTCACCTAGCCATATCCCGTGCAACCGAGGCGACAGGGAAGGCAATAGGCCGCATTGTCCAAAAGCGCCGCCTGATTGTAGAGAGGACTTTCTCAAGCAAATAGCCGCCCTTGCACGTTCACCCCTTTAGAACTCGTCCCTCAGAGCGGGAGGCCAAAGGTACATTCAATCCTACTTATTCATCATCTCAGCCCGGGCTTTCACGCACCAATGGAACCGGATCCACCGTGACCTCTCACTTGAAGACCACAGCCCATGGCCACGTTTCCCAGAAGGCTCGCAGCCATAGCCGATTCGACGTCGAGGGTAGATCATCGAAGTCGCGGCAGGGGATTGGGCCCCTTAAGCCGTAGTATTGACGGTAGAGTCGGGATGCCCGTCGTCCCGAGATAAGACAAGGGGAGGGATTTTCGTGTACAAAAGTGTCGATCGACAGATCCTCGGAGATCTGTATCTGTCCCGCGAGGGAATGGACTTTCTCACGGAGCTGGTCGAAGACTACGGGTCCCGCTTTGGAGGAAGTGAAGAGGAACGGGCCGCAGCATCATTCATAGCGAAGAGATTCGAGGCGGCCGGCGCCGATGAAATCTGGACGGAGAGTTTCGAATGCATCGGCTGGAAGAGGAAGACCACATCCCTTCGCGCCACGGCGCCCCGGGCGAAGGAGTTCGACTGCATAGCACTGCCTTACTGCCCGCCCGGAGAGGTCGAGGCACCGCTGGTGTATTTGGGTGATGGACATCCCCAGGCCTACGAAGAAAACGCGGAGAAGATGAAAGGCGCCGTCGTGATGGTCACCACGGCCACACCGAAATTCTATCACAGGACCATGCATCGTGGAGAAAAACTGGGACGTGCCGTAGAGGCCGGTGCCGCCGGATTCATATGGATGAGGGGAGAACCCGGCGGACTCCCGGAGACTGGTTCGGCACGCTTTGGCAGGGCCTGCGAGATTCCCGCGATCTCGGTATCGTACGAAGTCGGTCACGAGATCCTACGGCTCGCCGAGGAAGACGAGGTCACGTTAAAGATCTCCTCCGATAATGAGATCTTCGAGACCGAATCCCTCAATGTGGTGGCTCAATTGCGAGCGCCGGACGACGACGCGGAACATATCGTAGTTGGAGCACACTACGACGGGCACGACATCAGCCAGGCTGCCGCGGACGACGGCGCCGGGACTGCCGTGGTCGTCGAAGCCCTGCGGGCGCTGGCACCGCATAAAGACAAGCTAAAGAGGACCATCCGCTTCGTGGCCTTCGCGCAAGAAGAGATGGGGCTCATGGGCTCAGAAGACTACGCCCAAAAACACAGTGACGACCCGGTCAGGTTCATGTTGAATCTCGACGGTGCCGGCCGCGGAGAAAACGTCACGTTCATACTCCAGGGCTGGCCAGAAAACGTCGCCTACTTCCGCCAGTTGGCGAAGGATATGTACGAGTCCGATATAGCCGTGGGCGATTCACCCAGCCTGTATTCGGACATGTACCCGTTCTCCGCCCGGGGGATCCCCTCGGGTACGCTTCGCTCGACACCGCCAGCCACGAGCGGTGCGCCGCGGGGATATGGCCACACCTATTGGGATTCCCTCGATAAGATCAATCCGCGCTTTATACAGGCCGATGCCGCAAGGGTGGCGCGAATGATGTTCCGATTGGCGACCCAGGAGGAACTGCCCCTGCAAAAGAAGGATCCGGTCGAAATCGGTGACCTGTTGACGGAAATGGGATTCGACGAGGTCTTGCGCTACGAGGGCAGGTCCGTCCCGGGCCGCTGATCAACCCGCTGCGGGGGCGATCCCAGTAGACGCCCCCGCAAGCTTTCCCCAAGGTACAAAGCCCGTTTGACAACTCCCGACCAACCTGGTGCGCCGTCCGTTGATGTGGAGAGTACGGACAGGGACGTTCCCGTTCTTCCCAACGCGCAACCGACCTCCATGAAAGTGCGGGGTAGCACCTCCGAGGTTTGGCCGTATCGATCGATGTGTCTCCGTTTTTATCGGTACGGCTGTGGGTAGAACCTCAAGTGGCACAAAACACGGTGAGGCTTACGCCAAAGATCTCACCATCCGGAAATCCCATGGGAGGTGGGTGATACCTTGATCCCACGGCACGCGGAAGAAAGAAGCAACGAAGAGCTATTCATCGCTCGCTTCGCGATGGGCTGCTTCTGGGGTCCCGATGCCCGGTTTGGGCTCATCGAAGGGGTGAAACGGACCCGGGTCGGATACGCGGGAGGAACCACATCGGCCCCGACCTATCGCAATATCGGCGACCACATGGAAACCCTCGAAATCGTCTACGATCCGGACATCTTATCCTTTGCAGACCTGTTGGATTTGTTTCTGGAGGGACACGATCCCCTGGGGCATCCCCCCAAAAGGCAATACGCGAGTGCGATCTTCCCGGTGGATGACTCGACTTTGCAGATGGCCAGGGACCGTTTGGAGGAATTCCAAAAAGAAGTGGGACAAAAACCCGGGACTGAAATAATCCCACACTCGAGATTTCACACGGCCGAGGATTACCATCAGAAGTTTTACCTCCAGGGGGTGAGCCAGCTTTACCGGTCCCTACTCCGGCGCTACGGCGGTTTTTGGGAACTGATCGATTCCACCACCGCGGCGCGAGTTAATGGCTATCTCGGTGGATACGGTGACCACGCGCACCTGGCGGAAAACGTGGACCGGCTGGACCTGGATGACGACGAGGCGAGAATCCTCGAGCTAATCCTGCTTAGCCGCCGCTATTTCCCGCCGTCGAAGGTTACGAAGGAAATGCATCTGGAAAACCAAATAAGCTAACCACCAAGTAAGGCGAAGCACAAAACCCACCCAGTAACGGAAAGGTGGGCCAATTATGGATCGAAAAGCAGCCGTCCGGGAAGTACTGAATGACTTAAGACCCAAGCTCACGGAATTGAACCAATGGATGTACGACAATCCAGAACTGGGCTTTCAGGAGTATCGCGCGAGCGAACTGCTGACGGAGGAGCTCGAGAACGCCGGGTTCGCCGTTCAACGGGGAATTGCCGGCAAGGAGACGGCATTCATGGCAAAATACGAGGGATCCGGCGAGGGCCCGGTCATCGCCTTCTTCGCCGAATATGATGCGCTGCCCGATATCGGTCACGCCTGTGGCCACAACATAATCGCCACCTCCTCCATCGGCGCCGCCATTTCCCTGGTCAAAGCCTGGCCCGATCTACCCGGCTCCCTATACGTTTTCGGTGCGCCCGCCGAGGAACAGTCGTCCGTGATCGACGACTGCGGGGGTAAAGTGTACATCGTCGAGGAAGAGCTCCTGGAGAACGTAGATGTGGCCATGATGATGCATCCGACGAACTTCAACTCCGCCTGGAGCAACAATCTGGCGGTACAGCCCCTGGAGATGGTCTTCTACGGCAAGACGGCACAACCGGCCGGGTCGGCCCATTTGGGCATAAACGCCTTCGAGGCGGCGGTATTGGCCTACACCAACATCAACGCCATCCGGCAGTACCTGGAGCCGGACCACTATGTGCACGGCATGATCGAGGAGTCGGGTCCGGCGC